>JAPPKP010000067.1:56738-60967 GCA_028819955.1 Rhodospirillaceae bacterium
CTCGCCGCGCCCCTTCGCCGTGTTCCTCACCGCGCTTGCCGCGGCCGGCATCCGGGTCCGCTTCTCGCTGCTCCTCGCGGGCGGCGGCTTGGCGGGCCGGGGCACCACCGCGGCGCGGGTCGCCTCGGCCTTTCTCGCGTTCTCCTCCGACGAGTCCCGCCTGGCGCGCGACGCCCTGCGCGAGCTTGCCCTCAAACGAGCCGACTCGACCGCCATCGTGCGCCTGCGCCTCACCCTCGTCACCTGGACGGATGCCGCGGCCTCCCACGCCGCAACGGCCCGCGCCGCCTCGCGCCTGCAGCAGATCGTCGAAGGCTGGGGGGAGATCGTCTCCACGCGCCTCGTCGGCGATCCCCTGGAGGCCTTCGTCGCCACGGTCCCGGGGTTCGCCTGCGGCTCGACGGCGCCCGCCTCTCTGGCGCCGCTCTCGGAAGCGCTCACCCTGCTGCCGGTGTCGCGTCCGGCCGCCTCGCCGGCGACGCGCGCCAACCACCTCTTCCGGGCACCCGACGGGCGCCTGCTGCCGTTTTCCTTCGAGGATGCGGAAGACTACGGCTGCGATCTCATCTACGGCATTCCCGGCCGCGGCAAGTCCGTGCTCATGAACTCGCTCAGCCTCGCCTGGTGCCTGCAGGGCGGAGCCGAGGAACTGCCGCTTCTCGCCATCGTCGACATCGGCCCGTCGTCGGCCGGCCTGGTGTCGCTCATCCGCGAGGCGCTCCCTCCTCACCGCCGCCACGAGGCGGGGTGGTTCCGGCTCGCCATGAGATCAGATCACGCCATCAATCCCTTCGACACCCAGCTGGGCTGCCGGCGGCCGCTGGAGGCGGAACGCCGCACCATCGCCACGCTGCTCGAGATCATGCTCACCCCGGCAGGGGCCGCCGGCGTCCCCGACGGCGCCCGCGAGATCATCGCGCCGGTCATCGAGGCGGCCTACCGGATGCGCTCCGATCTCATCGCCGGCGGCGAACCGGCGCTCTACACGCCGCGCCGCGACGAGTCAGTCGACGAGGCCCTCGAGCTCGCCGCCTGCCGCCTGCCGGAGGCGGCGACCTGGTGGGACGTGGTCGACGCCCTCTTCGATGCCGGCATGGCGGACGCCGCAGGCCGCGCCCAGCGCTATGCCGTCCCGGTGCTCTCCGACCTCAACACGGCGGTGCGCGATCCGCAGGTCCAGGCGCTCGCCGGCAGCGCCGCCTGGGGGACCGGCGGCGAGACGGTGACCCAGGCCTTCACCCGCATTCTGGCCGGCCTCGCCGAGACCTGGCCGATCTTCTTCCATCCCACGGCCTTCGACACCGGCGCCGCCCGCATTGCCGCGGTCGACCTGCGCGACGTCGCGCCCTCGGGCTCGGCCGAGGCCGAACGCCAGGCGGCCGCCGCCTTCCTCCTGGCGCGCCACGCGTTGACGCGCCACTGGTGGATCGACGAGGCGGATGCGGACGCCATCCCGGAGCCCTACCGGTCGTGGCATCGCGACCGCTTCCGGCGGATCCGCGAGACGCCCAAGCGCCTCGCCTTCGACGAGTTTCACCGGGCGGCCTCGTCGCCCGCGGTGCTGGCCCAGGTGGAACGCGACATCCGCGAGACCCGCAAGCTGCGCGTCACGGTGTCGCTGGCCTCCCAGAGGGTCGAGGACTTCGGGCCGGCCCTGGTCGAGCTCGCCACCCGGATCTGGGTCCTGGGAAGCGGCGGCAAGCGCTCCGAACTGGCGACGCTCGCCGCCCTCTTCGGCCTCTCCGACACGCTCCAGGACGTGGTCCGCCACGCGCTGACCGGACCGAAGGCGACCGGCGCGCCAGCGCTGCTGATCGCCTCGGACTCCCGCGGGCGCATCGAGCAGACCGTCGTCAACAGCCCGGGACCGAGCGAGCTGTGGGCGCTCACCACCGCCCCGCGGGACGTGGCCCTGCGCGAACGCCTCCAGGCGCGCCTGCCGCCGGCCGAGGCCCGCGCGCTGCTGGGCGCCGCCTGGCCCGGCGGCACCGCGGCCCGGCGCATCGAGACCCTGCTGGCGGCGTCGGCGGAAGGCGCCCCGGTTTCCGAGCGCGAGGTCCTCGACCGCATGGCCGAGGATCTCATGACGAGGGCGGTCTTGCCGCCGCCCGGCAATCCCCAGGAAGGAGAAGAACACCATGCGTAGCAAGAATTTCGTGCAGCTGCTGGGCCACGTCGGGGGCGACCCCGAGACGCGCCGCAGCGAGACCGGCGAGGTCTTCGTCACCTTCTCGGTGGCCACCAACTCCAGGTGGACCGACCGCTCCGGAACCGAGCACGAGGAGACCGAGTGGCACGACGTCATCTGCTTCGGCGGCCTCGCCGATCTCGTGGCGAAGTTCGTGAAGAAGGGCGATCCCGTGCTTCTGGAGGGCCGTCTCAGAACCCGCACCTGGACGGACCAGGCGGGGATGGAGCGCCGGAACACCGGCATCGTCGCCCGGGACGTCACGTTCCTCGCGCGGCGCGAGGACGCCGCGGCATGATGCGCGCCGCCCTTTTCGCGGCCGCGATCGCGGTCTCGGCCCCGCCGGCGGTTGCGCAGCAATCGCAGGCGGACCCGGCCTGCAACCCTCAGGTGGCCGACGCCCTCGAGGCGGCGGCCACGCAAGGGGTGGAAACGGCCTTCGCCGCCATCCGCGATCCCGAGGCGGGCATCAGGGATCCGATGAGCATTCTCGATTTCTCGTGCGTCGCCAACATGTTCGACTACCGCCTCTACAACATCTTCTTCGACCCCCAGAGGTCCATGTCCGACATCCTCGGCGTGCTGAACCGCAAGATCTGCGCCGTCGCCCGCGAAGCCTACCGGGCCGCCATCGGCCGCCCGGCGACCCCGGACTTCATCCGCGACATCCGCCGGCTTCCCGGCGTCCAGGTGCGCACGCAACGCTGGAACCTGATCGAGGACGTCACCGGCGACGGGGACCTCGACCGCCTCATCGTCGGAGGCGGCTAAAGATGGGACGAAAGATGCGGATCGCGCCGCCGGTCCTCTTCGTCATCGCCCTTTGCCTCATGGCCGTCGAGGCCCACGCCCTCTTCGGCGGCTCCTCCAGGCGCTGCGATCCGACGGACAACGACATCGCCGCCGCCAACATGGTGATCGCCGAGGTCGAGGAGATGGAGCGCGCCGTCATCGAGGCCCTGCGTCTGCAGACAGGCCAGCTCGCCGGCTACGAGGCGCAGTCCGCCTCGGTCGTCACGCAAGCCCTCGATTCGCAGACGCGCCTGCTGGCGCAGGTGCTGCGCGAGGTCGAGGAATCGGAGACCGTCCGCGCCTTCCAGCCGACGTCGTCGGCCTGCCGCACGGCCACCGGCGCCACCGGCCTGCCGGCCGCCCGCGAGGGCGCCGACGCGATGCGCGCGGCCGCCGAGGCTCTCGAGACGGGGCGCCTCTCGCACGATCTCGCACACGTGGCGCCGGGCGGCGCTATGGCCGATTCGGAGGCCCGCTTCCAGGTGCTGACGGAGACGTTCTGCGCGGCCGGCCGCGCCGGCCAGGAGGGCTGCAGCGGCGAAGACGCCCGCCACGGCGCCGATCTCATGCCCTCCTCGCTCTTCGGCCCCGCCACCCTCGTGAGCCCCGAGGAGCGCCAGGCGGCCCTCGAGTTCGCCCGCAACCTCGCTGCGCCCGTGGTGGCGGAACCCATCCCCTACGACGCCGCCACGACGCCGGCGGAACGCCGCCGCGTCCTCGTGGCCCGCGCCCAGCACGCCCGCGCCGCGCTCAGCCTCGATGCCCTCAGCCGAGCCCGCGCCATGCGCACCCCTGCCGTGGCGCTGGGGGCCTGGGCCGGCGCGATTACCCCGGGCGAACGTGCGTCGGGCGACGCCGCGCTGTCGCGCCACGAGCTGCTGTCGATCCTCGCCAGCCGGCGCCTCGAGGATCCCGCCTTCTACGTCGCCCTGGAGAGCATGTCGACGGAGCCCCTGCTCCGCGAACTGGTCCGCCTCACAGCGATCTCCCTCGTCCTCGACTGGGAACGCTACCTCCTCGCCGAACGCCAGGGCGCCGTTGCCGCCACCGGTCTCAGCCTCGCCCTGGAGGAGGCCGGCGCCGGCGCCGGGGCCCTCGGCGCCAACTGACCTCCCATGGGCGTCCTTCGCTTCCTCTTCGCGCCGGATTTAACCCGTCTCGCCCGCCACACCGGCGTGGGGGGCGGACGCCTCGCCCGGCTGGCCGGCGCCGCGGTGCCGGCGCGGCGCGCCGGCCCGGTGGCCTGGAG
>JAPPKP010000321.1 GCA_028819955.1 Rhodospirillaceae bacterium
ACGGCCGCCGCGCCGCGCTCGCCAAGCTGCTGCCGGCGCAGCGCAGCGATTTCGCCGCGCTCTTCCGCATTATGGCGGGCCTGCCGGTGACGATCCGCCTGCTCGACCCTCCGCTGCACGAGTTCCTGCCCCGCACCGATGCCGAGATCGCGGGCGTCGCCCAGGCCGCCGGCGTCACGTTCGAGGCCCTGCGCGCCCGCATCGCGCAGCTTCACGAGATCAACCCCATGCTGGGGCACCGCGGCTGCCGCCTGGGCATCTCGTACCCCGAGATCTACGAGATGCAGGCGCGCGCCATCTTCGAGGCGGCCGCCGAGGCCGGCGGCGAGCGTCCGGTCGAGCTCGAAATCATGATCCCGTTGGTGGCGACCGGACGCGAGCTCGACATCCTCAAGGCCGCGATCGAGCACGTGCACGGTGACGTGGAGGCGGAGACCGGCGCTGCCATCGCCTACGCCATCGGCACCATGATTGAGCTGCCGCGTGCCGCGCTCCGTGCCGCCGAGATCGCCGAGAGCGCGTCCTTCTTCAGCTTCGGCACCAACGACCTGACCCAGACGACCTTCGGCATCTCGCGCGACGATGCGCCGAGCTTCGTCGGCGACTACGAGCGTGCTGGCGTTCTGCCGCGCGATCCCTTTGCGAGCCTAGACCGCGAGGGTGTCGGCGAGCTGGTCCGGATCGCTGTCGAGCGCGGCCGGGCAACCCGCCCCGATCTCAAGCTCGGCATCTGCGGTGAGCACGGCGGCGAACCGGATTCCATCGCCTTCTTCGAGGAGGTGGGCCTCGACTACGTCTCCTGCTCGCCCTACCGCGTGCCGGTGGCGCGCCTCGCTGCGGCCCAGGCCGCCATCTCGCGCGGGGAGGAAGCGAGCGGGCTCAAGGAAGATCGGGCGGGATAACCCGCGCCTCGCCGGCGGTGAGCGGCTCTCCCGCCTCCGTGGCGGCGGCGATTCTCTCCAGCCGCAGCACCGCGAGCGCGGCGTCGTCCAGCCCTGAGCGGATCTCGCCCACCTCCCGCTCGCCCGCCATGATCGGCGTGCCGGCCGGCGGCAGCGGCCCTTCCAGCGCAACCGGCGCAAGCCGCCGGCGCACCAGGCCGCGATGCTTGGTGCGCGCCGTCAGCTCCTGGCCGACGTAGCAGCCCTTCTCGAAGTCGACGCCGTTGAGCGCCTCGAAGCCGCACTCCATCAGTGTCGCCCGGCCGACCTCCATGTCGCGGCTGCCGTCGGGCGCGCCGTGGGCGATGCGGTGGCGCTCGTAGTCGGCGGGGTTGCCGCGGGCGAAGCCCGCCCGCTCCAGGGCTGCGAGGTCCGCGCCACGCGGCAAGACCGCACGAAGTCCGAGCGCCGCGCCCCTGGGATCGCGCATGACGGTGCCGCCTTCGCAGGGTGCTGCGCCGCCTTCTCCCGGTGCCAGGTCGAACGCACCGCCGTCGTCCCCGCCGCCAAAGAGCGCCACCACCTGATAGTCCTCGGTCGCGTCGGCAAGCTCGATGTCCGCACGCAGTCTGTAGGCCACCAGCCGCCCCCCGAGGTCGCCAACGCGCGGCCCCTCGCAGTCGAGCAGATAGCCTTCCCCCCGCCGCAGCACGAAGAAATCGTGCAGGAACTTGCCCTGGGGCGTCAGCAGCGCCGCGTAGATGCCGCGCGAATCGGTCACGCGCTCGATGTCGTTGGAGATCAGCCCCTGGAGGAAGGGGCCGGCCTCGGGCCCGTCCACGGAGACCACGCCGCGGTCGTCCAGCGAAACATAGAGAGGGGTGCTCATCGTCGAGAGTCGGGGCCTTCCGCGGACCGTCAAAACCAGCAACCACTATAGTCCCGCCCGGCGCCGACGACGATTGCGTCGTCGCTCCGGTTGCGGGTCCAAGGATGCCGCCACGCGGGGGCGGCGCTGGGGCATGAGCGCCAGTTCACGGCGACGCTGGAGGCCGAGGCCGGAATCGAACCGGCGTACACGGATTTGCAGTCCGCTGCATAGCCACTCTGCCACCCGGCCTCAGGCGCACGTCAGCGTCCGCGTCTCAATTAGGCGCCGTGTACCGCCAGGGTCAACCGTCTTTGACCCCGAATTTCCGCCACGGTGACAGTTCATATCGGTGCGCATCTGTCCTTTCCGGACTCGGCGTGTAGACTGCGCGCCGGCACGCACCATCACGATTCGGGAGCAAGGCCTTGTTCAAATCCAAATTGCGGCGGCTCTCGGTCTTTCTCGCGCTTGCCGTCGCGGCGGGGAGCATGATGACTGACCAGACCGAGACCCAAGCCGACGAGGGCGCAAACCCCGTCGTCACCTTTGAGACCTCACACGGCTCGTTCGCCGTTGCGCTGGAGCCCGAAGCCGCGCCCAAGACGGTCGAGAACTTCCTCGCCTACGTCGGGGCAGGGCATTACGACGGGACAATCTTCCACCGCGTCATTGCGGGCTTCATGATCCAGGGCGGTGGCTACGACGTGCGCTACCAGCAGCTTTCGACCCGCGCGCCCATCGAGAACGAGGCGCCTAACGCGCCTGGCAACGATCGGGGCACGATCGCCATGGCGCGCACGTCCGATCCCCACTCCGCCACGGCTCAGTTCTTCATCAACGTGGTCGACAACGACTTCCTCAACCATCGCGGCAAGAACCCGCAGGGTTGGGGCTACGCCGCCTTCGGCCGGGTGGTCGACGGCATGGAAACGGTGGACCGCATCGCCGCACTGCAGACCGGCCCCGGCGGGCCGTTCCCGAGCGATGTGCCGCAAGAAGCCGTGGTCATCCAGAGAGTGACGGCGGGCGGCGGCTCCTGACCGGCAGGCGCTGAACCTCGACGAGCGGCCCGAGCGATGAAGGCGGAGCACCAGGCCGACTACATCGTCGTCGGTGCGGGCTCAGCCGGGAGCGTCGTCGCTGCGCGGCTCTCGGAGGACGGGCGTAACCGGGTGCTGCTGCTGGAAGCGGGCGGCTCGGACCGCCGCCTCGCCATCCTCATGCCGGCGGCAACCATGCTGCTGGCGATCACCAACCCACGTTATGACTGGCGCTTCATGGCGGAGCCGGACCCCACTCGCAACGGCCGCGAGGACTACATGCCGCGCGGGAAGGTGCTGGGCGGGACCAGCTCGATCAACGCCACCTCGTTCATTCGGGGCGCGCCGGAGGATTACAACGGCTGGGCAGCGCTCGGTTGTCGAGGCTGGGACTTCGACACCGTACTCCCCTACTTCCGCCGGCTGGAAGATTACGAGAGCGGCGCCAACGAGTACCGGGGCACCGGCGGCCCGCTTTCGGTCTCCCACATCCGCTCGGTGCATCCGCTCTCCCGCGCCTTGATCGAGAGCTGCGTCAAGGCGGGCATGACGTTCCGGGAGGACATCAACGAGCCGCCGCAGATGGGTGTAGGCTACATGCAGGCCAGCCAGCGAAGGGGCTGGCGGCACAGCGCGTCTCGCGCGTATCTCTGGCCGGCCAAGAGCCGCAACAACCTGCGCATCGTGACTCACGCGCAGGCGCTGGGCCTCACCTTCGACGGCACCCGCACCACAGGCGTCGAGTATTTGCGTCGGGGAAAACGCAGGCGCGCAACCGCCTCCAAGGCAGTCGTTCTTTGCGCGGGCAGCTTCGGCTCGCCGCAGCTTCTGATGCTCTCCGGCGTCGGGCCTGCGGCGCATCTCCGCGAGCACGGTATCGAAGTGCGCCACGATCTCCCCGGCGTCGGCGAGAACATGCAGGACCACGCCGGGATCAGCCAGACCATGTGGGTCAACCACACGACCTACAACGTGCAGACGGGTCCGCTCAGCGCGCTGGTCTACGGTGCACAGTGGCTTCTGTCCGGCACCGGGCCTGCGTCCACGCCGATCGCCCAGGTCTGCGGCTACAGACGCTGCGACCCCAGCAAGTCGCGTAGTCACGTGCAGTATCTCTTCTCGCCGGCCGGCTACGATCTGACCGAAGACGGGCCGGAGGTCTTCGAAAAGCCTGCGATCACGGGTCTCACCAACCTGCACCGGCCTTACTCAGCCGGAACGGTGCGTCTCGCCTCGGCCGATCCGCTCAGGCAGCCTGCGATTCAGCCCAACCTCTTCGCCGACGAGCGTGATATCGAGACGCTGATTCTGGGCTCTCGCTTTTTCCGCACGGTGCTGGAGAGCGAGCCCATCTCGCGCTACATCGTGGGCGAGCACCTGCCCGGCAAAGACGTGCAAAGCGACGACGAGTGGACCGACTACATCCGTGCCCATGCCATCGGCGTCTATCACCCCGCCGGCACCTGCAAGATGGGGCATGATCCCATGGCGGTGGTGGACGACGGCCTCAAGGTGCACGGGCTGGAGGGGCTCTACGTCGCCGACGCCTCGATCATGCCGACGGTCGTCAGTGCCAACCTCAACGCCACCTGCATCATGATCGGCGAGCGCGCGGGGGACCTCATTCCAGCCTCCGCCTGAGCGCCAACACGGAACCCGCCGAACCAGGGAGGACCCCATGCCCTTCACCGTCGCCGCCACGCTCAGGATCAAGAAGAAGCACGTCGCCGAGTTCACTCGGATGGTGAAACGCCACGCCAACAACACCGTGACCAAGGAACCGGGCTGCGTCAGCTTCGAGGTCAGCGTCGACCGCGACGACCCGCGCCGCTTCATCTTCTACGAGGTCTATGTCGAGGAGGCGAACTTCGACGCCCATTGTGAGACGCCCTGGCTCAAGCGCCAGATGGAGCGGACGGCCCACATGATCGACGGCGAAGTGGAGATGGTCGCCTTCGGCCATCGCATCGCCGCACCCAATAAGTAACGCACCGTCCACTGCCGTCCGCAGAACGCCGGCCGGGCATTAATCGTCTGCGGCGAACTCCATGATGACCTGGTCGGCGGCGAGGCTGTCGCCGACCTTGGCGCGGATAGCGACGATGCGCCCATCGCGCTCGGCGCGGAGCACGTTTTCCATTTTCATGGCATCGACGATGGCGAGCGGCTGCCCCGCCCGTACCGTGTCGCCTTCGGTAGCGGGGAGAGCCACGACCAGCCCCGGCATGGGCGAGAGCAGGAAGCGCGAGAGGTCGAGCGTCTCCTTCGCCGGCATCGTGGCAGCGAGCTCCGCCGCCCGGGGCGTGCGCACATGTGCCGTGATCTCACAGCCTCGCCAGTGGAGCGTGAGCGCCGGTCCCCGGCGCCGCACCTGAATCGTGACGGGGGCGCCGGCCACCGCGCCGGTGAACAGGCTCTCGTGCGGCTGCCAGTCGCTCGCCACCGGGACCGCCCGCTCCCCATCGGCGACGGTAATGCCGTCCGCATCTTCGTCGATCCGCACCTCGTGCCGGCTGGTGCCCAGATCGACCACCCACTCGCCCGTGTGCCGCACCGGTGGCAGGCCCTCGATCTGGCCCGAGATGCGCCCCGCCCGGGCCGCGAGCCGCGCGTGCACCACTGCCGCCACCGGGACGAGCACGGCGCGTGCCTCGTCGGTGAGCTCCGTAGGATCGAAGCGCTCGCCGAACTCCTCTTCGATGAAGGCGGTGGAAAGCCGCCCTTCGGCGAAACGCGCGCGCCCGAGCACGGCGTTGAGGAAGCCCGCATTGTGGGCAACGCCGCGGATTTCGTAGCGATCGAGAGCATCCTGCATGGCGGCGATCGCCGCCGTCCGGTCGGGGCCGTGGGTAACGAGTTTGGCGATCATGGGATCGTAGAACATCGAAATCTCGGAGCCCTCGTCGATCCCGGCATCGACGCGGCAGGTCTCGCTGGCCGCTGGCTCGCGATAGCGCGAGAGGCGCCCGATGGAGGGGACGAAGCCCCGTGCCGGCTCTTCGGCATAGATGCGGCACTCCATCGCCCAGCCGTTCCGCCCGATATCGTCCTGGGAGAAGGACAGGGGCTCGCCGGCGGCGATCCTGATCTGCTGCTCCACCAGGTCGATGCCGGTGACCATCTCGGTGATCGGGTGCTCGACCTGGAGCCGCGTGTTCATCTCCAGGAAGTAGAAGTTGCGTTGCTGGTCGGCGACGAACTCCACTGTGCCGGCGGAGCGGTAGTCCACGGCAGCGGCCAGCGCGCAGGCTTGCGCCCCCATCGTCGCTCGCGTCGCGTCGTCCAGCAGGGGGCTCGGCGCCTCTTCGATCACCTTCTGGTGGCGGCGCTGGATCGAGCATTCGCGCTCGCCCAAGTGGACAACCGTGCCACCGCTATCGGCGAGCACCTGGATTTCGACATGACGCGGGTCCTCGATGAAGCGCTCGACGAAGACACGCCCGTCTCCAAACGCCGACACCGCCTCGTTGACGGCAGATGCCATGCTCTCGCCGAGGTCGGCTTCATCCCAGACGAGGCGCATGCCCTTGCCGCCGCCGCCCGCCGACGCCTTTATCATGACCGGATAGCCGATCTCGCGCGCCGCGGCGATCGCCTTCTCGGCGTCGTCGACCGCGTCCTCGGTGCCGGGAATGGTGGCGACGCCGGCGTCGGCGGCGATCCTGCGCGCGGCGAGCTTGTCTCCCATCGCCGCGATGGCGTCTGCGGGCGGGCCGATGAAGGTTACGCCCGCCTCGGCCAACGCTTCGGCGAAAGCCGCGCTCTCGGAGAGGAAGCCGTAGCCCGGATGTACCGCCTCGGCGCCGGTCTGCGCTATCGCATTCAAGAGGGCTTCGACGTTGAGATAGCTCTCGGCCGCGGCGGCGGGGCCGATGAGGACCGCTTCGTCTGCCATGCGTGTGTGCAGAGCGCCAGCGTCGGCCTCGGAATAGACCGCGACGCTACCGATGCCCAACCGTCGTGCGGAGCGGATCACCCGGCAGGCGATCTCACCGCGATTGGCGATCAGGATCTTGGAGAACAACGCAGCCTCTCGTGGCTTACAGCGGAATGTTCCCGTGCTTCTTCCACGGGTTCTCGAGCCGCTTGTTGCGCAGCGTCTCGAAGGCGCGCGCGACGCGGGTGCGGGTGTCTTGCGGGCGGATCACGTCGTCGATGAAGCCGCGGCTTGCTGCGACGAACGGGTTGGCGAAGGTGCGGCGGTACTCCTCGGTCTTCGCGTCCACGGCGGCGGGGTCGTCCAGCGAGCCGCGGAAGATAATTTCCACCGCGCCCTTGGGCCCCATGACCGCGATCTCGGCCGTCGGCCACGCGTAATTCAGATCGCCGCGCAGGTGCTTGGACGCCATCACGTCGTAGGCGCCGCCATAGGCCTTGCGCGTAATCACGGTAACCTTGGGCACCGTCGCTTCGGCGTAGGCGTAGAGCAGCTTGGAGCCGTGGGTGATGATACCGCCGTATTCCTGGTCGGTGCCGGGCAAGAAGCCGGGCACATCGACAAAGGTGAGCAGCGGGATATTGAAGCAGTCGCAGAAGCGGACGAAACGCCCCGCCTTGCGGGAGGACGCGATGTCGAGGCAACCGGCGAGCACGGTTGGCTGGTTTGCGACGATACCGATGGTGCTGCCCGCGATGCGGCCGAAGCCGGTGACGATGTTCTGAGCGTATGTCGGCTTCAGCTCGAAGAAGTCGCCCTCGTCGACCACCTTCACGATCAGTTCCTTCATGTCGTAGGGCTGGTTGGGATTGGCCGGCACCAGCCTGTCGAGGGAGGGTTCCACGCGGGTCGCGGGGTCCGTGGTCGGCCAAGCGGGCGGCTGCTCACGGTTGTTGGCGGGCAGAAAGTCGACGAAGCGCCGGGTCTCGGCCAGCGCCTCGACATCGTTGTCGAATGACTGGTCGGCAACGCCCGAGCGGCCGGTGTGCGTGCCCGCGCCGCCCAGCTCCTCGTGGGTCACCACCTCGTGGGTGACGGTCTTCACCACGTCCGGACCGGTCACGAACATGTAGGCGCTGTCCGCCACCATGAAGATCGCATCGGTCATGGCGGGCGAATAGACCGCGCCCCCGGCACAGGGGCCCATGATGACCGAGACTTGGGGCACCACGCCTGAGGCCAGCACGTTGCGCTGGAACACTTCGGCGTAGCCCGCGAGCGAGGCCACACCTTCGTGAATGCGCGCACCGCCGGAATCGTTGAGCCCCACTACCGGCGCGCCGACCCGCATGGCGTGGTCCATGATCTTGCAGATCTTCTCCGCGTGCGCCTCGCTCAGCGAGCCGCCGAAGACGGTAAAGTCCTGACTGAAGACGAAGACCAATCGCCCGTTGATCGTGCCGCGCCCGGTAACGACGCCATCGCCCGGCACGCGCTGCTCGGCCATGCCGAAGTCCGACGAGCGGTGCTCGACGAACATGTCGTATTCCTCGAACGAGCCGTCGTCGAGCAGCAATTCCAGGCGCTCGCGGGCGGTGAGCTTGCCCTTGGCGTGCTGCCGCTTGATCCGCGCCTCGCCGCCGCCCAACCGGGCGCGGGCGCGGCGCTCTTCGAGCGTGTGCTGGATGTCGTCCATCGCCTCCCTTCTCGGCGGCGCATCGAATTGCCCCGCCGCTGCTTGGTCTTAGCACGAAACGTCCTGGCCGGCGACCGGACCGCCCGCGCGAGCGAGTTGGGTCCGTCAGTTGCGTACGATGTTGTGCGCCGGCCCGTAGGGGAACCCGGTGATGTCCTCAGCGCCGTCCTCGGTCACCACCAGAATGTCATGCTCGCGGTAGCCGCCCGCGCCGGGCTCGCCTTCGGGAATCATGATCATCGGTTCCATGGACACCACCATGTTGGGCTCCAGCACGGTCGGCACATCCTCGCGAAGCTCAAGTCCCGCCTCGCGGCCGTAATAGTGGCAGAGTACGCCGAAGCTGTGGCCGTAGCCGAAGGTGCGGTTCTGGAGCAGGCCATAGCGCTCGTAGATCGTGTTGAGCTCCGCGGCGATGTCGCAGCATTGCACGCCGGGCTTGATGAGCGCGATTCCCGCCTCGTGCACCTCGACATTGATGTTCCACAGACGCAGGTGCTCGTCGGAGCATTCCTCGGCGAAGAGCGTCCGCTCCAGCGCCGTGTAGTAGCCTGCCGGCATGGGAAAGCAGTTGAGGCTCAGAATGTCGCCACGCTCGATCCGACGTGAGGTTACGGGGTTATGGGCGCCGTCGGTGTTGATGCCGGACTGGAACCAGGTCCAGGTGTCCATCAGCTCCACGTGGGGCTGGCTCTGGCCGATCTCGCGCACCATGGCCTGGGTCGCGTGAAGCGCCACTTCGTACTCAGGCACGCCGACC
>JAPPKP010000421.1:0-3428 GCA_028819955.1 Rhodospirillaceae bacterium
TGTGGTGGATCCGCGCCTCGATCCAGGAATACATCCTGCACTCCTGGTCGCTGGTAAAGATGGGCACCACGGCCGCGCAGAAGAAGCTCTTCTTCAACCTGCGCAAGCTGAAGGGCGAGATCGAGGCGATCGACGACGGCGACCTGACGCCCGAGCAGGTCGAACATATCGCGACCGCGCTCAACGTCTCGCAGAACGACGTGATCTCAATGAACCGGCGGATGATCGGCCCGGATCAGTCGCTCAACGCGCCGGTCCGCGAGGAAGGCGGCGGCGAGTGGCAGGACTGGCTCGAAGATTCCACCGAGAGCCAGGAGACCACCGTCCTCGAAGCGAACGAGCTGGACCACCGCAGGCAGCTCTTCCGCGACTCGCTGGAGGTGCTCACCGACCGCGAGCAGCACATCCTGGCGGAGCGGCGCCTGAGGGAAGAGCCGCTGACGCTGGAGGAGCTGAGCCGGGAATACGGCGTCTCACGCGAGCGCATCCGCCAGATCGAGGAACGAGCCTTCAAGAAGCTGCAGAAGGCCATGCGTGCCGCGCACCGCAAGCAGCGGGAGGATGCCGCCGCAGCGGCGCACGCTTAGCCCGGAAGGGACATCGGCAAACCAGAGGGCCTGCCTCGCATCGGGGCGGGCCCTCAGTGCGTCTTCAGCGCCCCATCTCGTAGTACTCCCGGTTGGGGCGCATATCGATGGCCGCGGCGAGCCGGTTGGTCATGTTGTAGAAGCCCGCGACCTCGGCGATGTCGAAGATATCCTCGTCGCCGAATCCGGCCTTCCTGAGCGCGGCACGGTCGGCGGCGCCGACGGAAGCCGGGCTCTCGCTGAGCTTCCAGGTGAAGTCCAGCATCGCGCGCTGGCGGCGGGAGAGTGGCGCAGCGCGGTAATTGGCGACGAGCTGGTCGCCCAGGACCGGATCGCCGGAGAGCAGGCGGACCTGCGCCCCATGGGCCACCAGGCAATAGTGGCAATGGTTCACGCAGGAGACGACGACCGCGATCATCTCCCGCTCCAGCGGCGTGAGGCCGGACTCGCCCAGCATCAGCTCGTTGTTGTAGCGGCGGAACAGCTCGAACTTTCGCGGCCGTAGCGTGTAGGAGCGGAGCACGTTGGGAACGAAGCCGATCTTCTCCAGGCAACGCGCGAAGACGGCGCGGATCTCGGGCGGGTTCTTGCGCTGATCGGGAAGGCTGAGCACGTGGGCGCGTTCAGCCTTGCGGTCCGCTCGCTTGGCCGGCATGGCTCTCTCCCTGGCGATGGACGGCGTGCGACGCCCTAACCGCACTGGGCGCGGTGGCGCAGCAGATGGTCGGCAAGCACACAGCCCATCATCGCCTCGCCCACCGGCACCGATCGGATGCCGACGCAGGGATCGTGCCGGCCTTCGGTCGAGACTTCGGTCTCCTCGCCCTTGGCAGTGATGGTCCAGCGGGGCGTGCGGATCGAGCTCGTAGGCTTGACCACGAAGCGGGCCACGACCGGCTGGCCGGTGGTGATGCCGCCGAGCACGCCGCCGGCGTTGTTGGTGAGAAAGCGGGGCGTCCCGCCTTCCATACGAATCTCGTCGCTGCTTACATTGCCACTCATGGCGGCGGCGGCGAACCCGGCGCCGATCTCGACCCCCTTGACCGCGTTGATGCTCACCATGGCGGCGGCGAGGTCGGCGTCGATCTTGCCGTAGACCGGCGCGCCGAGGCCCGCCGGCACGCCGTCTGCCTCCACCTCTATAATGGCGCCGAGGGACGTGCCGGCCTTGCGGGCGGCATCCAGCGCCTCCTCCCAGGCCGGCACGACGGCGGCGTCGGGGCAGAAGAAGGGGTTCTGCGCCGTCTCCGCCCAGTCCCAACGCGTGCGGTCGACGGCATGCTCGCCAACTTGAGTGACTGCGCCCCGGATCGTCACCCCGTCGCCCAGAATCTTCTGCGCGACAGCGCCGGCGGCGACGCGCATCGCGGTCTCGCGCGCGCTGGCCCGCCCGCCGCCCCGGTAATCGCGGATGCCGTACTTCGCGTCGTAGGTGAAATCGGCATGGCCGGGGCGGTACGTCTCCTTGATCGGGCCGTAGTCGCGGCTGCGCGCGTCCTCGTTCTCGATCAGCAAGGCGATGGGCGTGCCCGTGGTCAGGCCCTCGAACACACCGGAGAGAATGCGCACGGTATCGGACTCCCGGCGCTGGGTGACGAAGCGGGAGGTGCCGGGCCGGCGCCGGTCGAGCGCGGGCTGAATGTCGGCCTCGGAGAGGGCCAAGCGCGGCGGCACGCCATCGACGACGCAGCCGATGGCGGGCCCGTGGCTCTCGCCCCAGGTCGTGACCCGGAAGAGCAGGCCGAAGCTGTTGCTGGCCATGGCGGCGCCCGCCGCCCCTAGACCACCGAAATGTCGGGTGCGTCCGGCCGCTTCATGCCGACGATGTGATAGCCGCAGTCCACGTGATGGACCTCGCCGGTGACGCCGCGGCCCAACTCGCTCAACAGGTAGGTCGCGGCGCCGCCCACCTCTTCGATGGTGACGTTGCGCTTGAGCGGGGCGTTCAGCTCGTTCCACTTCATGATGTAGCGGAAGTCGCCGATACCGGAGGCGGCCAAGGTCTTGATCGGGCCGGCGGAAATCGCGTTGACCCGGATGTTCTGGTCGCCCAGATCGGCGGCGAGGTAGCGCACGCTGGCCTCCAGCGCGGCCTTGGCGACGCCCATCACATTGTAGTGCGGCACCCAGCGCTCGGCGCCCATGTAGGTGAGCGTGAGCAGGCTGCCGCCCCCCTCGCCCATCAGCGGCACGGCGCGTCGGCTCAGCGCGGTGAAGGAGTAGCACGAGACCTGAAGCGTGTTCTGGAAGTTCTCGAGCGTGGTGTCGAGATAGCGCCCCTTCAGCTCCTCCTTGTCGGAGTAGGCGATGGCGTGGACGAGGAAGTCGAGGCCGCCCCATCGTCCTGCGATCGCATCGAAGGTGGCGTCGACGCTGGTATCGTCGGTCACGTCGCAGGGAACGACGAAATCGGAGCCCACCGATTCGGCGAGCGGCCTGAGCCGCCTTTCGATGGCGTCGCCCTGAAAGGTGAAGGCGAGCTCCGCGCCGTGATCGGCGAGGGACTGGGCCACGCCCCAGGCGAGGGAACGCGCGTTCGCGACGCCCATCACGATGCCCCGCTTGCCCGCCATCAGCGGCGAAGCATCCGCCATCGAAGCCTCGTTTTTCCTTGATTTCCCGCGTGTTGCCGCATCCTACACAAAACCCGCAGTGTCGCAACTTTGCATATCCCCCAAGCGCCGGTCGCTCGCTTGGCTACGCGCCACGCGCTACGCGCGCGGCACAGTCGCGGGGGGGGGGGGGGGGGGGGGGGGGGGGGGCGGCCGCGCGGCGCCGCCGGGGGGGGCGGGCGGGGGGGGGCGCGGCGGCGGGGGGGCGGGGGGGGGGGGGGGGGCGGGG
>JAPPKP010000421.1:3438-9116 GCA_028819955.1 Rhodospirillaceae bacterium
CCCCCCCCGCGCGGGGCGCTCGTGGGCCCCCCCCCCCCGCGCGCCCCGCCCCCCACCGGCGGGGGGCGCGCGGGGGCCCCCGCCCCGACCTCTCGCTCCACTTCTGTGCGGCTGCCGGTGCACGGACATCGCCGGGGGCCGTGTTATAAGCAGCCGGCGTGAAACCCGAAATCCCGAGCGGAACCAAAGTCGAGCCCGAACGCGCGCGGCAACTCATGCGCCGGGCAACCAATTTTGCGGTCGCCGCTGCAGCCCTGATGATCGCCGGCAAGCTCGGCGCCTGGCTCGCCACCGATTCCGTCAGCCTGCTCTCCTCGCTCGCCGACTCGGTGATGGACGTGCTCGCCTCGCTTATCAACCTGTTCGCTGTGCGCCAGGCGCTCCAGCCGGCGGACCGCGAGCACCGCTTCGGCCACGGCAAAGCGGAGCCGCTGGCGGGGCTCGGCCAGGCGGTCTTCATCACGGCGTCGGCCATCTTCCTCATCGTCGAGGCGGTCGGCCGCATCATCGAGCCTGAGCCGATCGAACGGGCGCCGGTGGGAATCGGCGTGATGGTCTTCGCCATCCTCGTCACAACGGCGCTGGTGGCCTATCAGCGCCGGGTCGTGCGGTTGACCGGCTCGACCGCGATCAAGGCCGACTCTCTGCATTACGCCTCCGACATCCTGACCAACGTCGGCGTGATTGTGGCGCTGGCACTGGCGATGACAGTTGGCTGGGGGCTCGCCGACCCGATCATCGCGATCGTGATCGCGGGCGTGATCATCCACGCCGCGTACCAGGTCGCGCGGAGCGCGATCGAGCAGCTGATGGACCACGAGCTCCCGGAGGCGGACCGCGAATGCATCCGGCAGATCGTGCTTGAGCACCCGGAGGTGCTGGATTGCCACGACCTCAGGACCAGGCGCTCCGGCATCAACTCCTTCATCCAGGTCCACGTCGAGATGGACCGCTCGCTCACGCTGCTCCGCGCCCACGAGATCTCCGACACCGTCGAGGCCCGCATTCGCGAGGCCTTCCCCCACGCGGAGGTCTTCATCCATGCTGACCCGGAGGGCATAGAGGAGCCGATGCCGAGCTTCGCCCGGCGCTGATCCGGGGCTAAAGAAAAGGGGAGAGGGCGCCATGCCGCGATGGGCAAACGGGCCGGTGGGACAGCCGGCGTATTGGCAGGAGGCGCGGGCCGCGCTCGCCGCCGCCGACCCGACGATGGCCTCGCTGATGGCGCGCTACGAGGGCGAAGGTCTGGTGTGCCAGGGCGACCTCTTCCTCACCCTCGCGCGCTCCATCGTGGCCCAGCAGATCTCGGTGCGCGCGGCAGACAGCATCTGGACACGGCTGGAGGAGTGCGTCGGCACCGTCGCACCGCCGGAGGTCGCGGCCCGCACGCAAGACGAGCTGCGCGGCGCCGGCCTCACCCGCCAGAAGTCGGGCTACCTGCGCGACATCGCGATCGGTTTCGTCTCCGGCACCATCGACCCGGCGCGCTGGCAGGAGGCCGATGACGAGGCGGTGATCGACGACCTGCTCGCGTTGAGGGGGGTGGGACGATGGACCGCTGAGATGGTGCTCATCTTCTACCTGCAGCGGCCGGACGTGCTGCCGCTCGCCGATATCGGCGTGCGCCGGGCCATGGGCAAGCACTATGGCGACGGCAGTGCCATGGACCCCGCCGCGATCGAGGCCCATGCGGAGTGCTGGCGGCCCTGGCGCTCGGTGGCAGTCTGGCACCTATGGCGGGGTCTGGACCCCCTTCCGGTCGCCTACTGAAGCGCCGCAGAGCGCAGTTGGCCGGGTGTCTGGCGTGTCCTGAACGTACTCGTGGGATCACGCCGCATGCCTTATGAGATGCGACTGTTCGAGGACATCCTGTTCGGTGGCGAGGAGGTTCGATTCGGGAAACCGGTGCCGCGGGCGATCTACGTCTCGGCCGGCAGCGTCTCCCTGGACGGAAACGATGTCCCGTTGGATGACGGCGTTGTCCTGACCGACGTCGCGACGGTGTGCGCCGGCAGCGGCGGCGCCACGGTCTGGCGTTGGGAGGTCACGTCGTCCGATCCTGGGGCCGACACATACGATCATCGGAGCGCACTTCGTCTTGCCGGCCGGATCGATCCGACGGCGATCGCCGATGAGCTCCTGATCCGGCTCGATAGCGTCGCCTTCCCGCCCGGAGGAACGGCGCTGCATCACACACATCAGGGACCCGGAATCAGATGCCTGATAGAGGGACACATTCGGGTCGATACGGAAGGCCGGTCCGCCTCCTACAGCCCCGGCGGCGCCTGGTTCGAGAGCGGACCGGAACCCGTCTTCGCCCAGGCGTCGATGGACGTTCCCAGTCGCTTCATTCGAACCATGGTCTTGCCGCGATCGTTGCTCGGCGCGTCGTCCATTCGCTACGTCAATGAGGAGGACCGGGACAAACCGAAGTCGCAAAGCTATCGGGTGTTTGCCGAGGCGCCCATCGCTCTCGATCGGGTGTAGGGAACGCGAAAGGGGGGGACATGCGCTGCAGCGGGAAGGTCGCGATCGTCACCGGAGGGGCGATGGGGATCGGACGCGCGATCGCACAGGCGCTCCTCGCCGAGGGGGCGAAGGTCGTCATCGCCGACCGAGACGGCGCTGCGGAGGCCGCGCAGGCGCTCGACAACGCGCAGAACAGCGTCATCGGCGTCTCCTGCGACGTGTCGAGCCAAAGCAACACCGAGGCCATGGCGAACGCCGCGCTGGAGGCGTTCGGCCGTATCGACGTGCTGGTCAACAACGCCGGGGTCTACGCCGACCTGACGATGACCCCCTTCGAGGATCTGGACATCGACGAGTGGCGGCGCGTCCTCGAGGTGAACGTCATCGGGCAGGCGATGGCGACCCGCGCGGTGGTTCCCGCCATGCGTCGGCAGGGCGGCGGCTCGATCGTCAACGTGTCGTCAGGGACGCCGTTCAAGGGCGTTCCCTTCATGCTGCACTACGTGGCCAGCAAGGGCGCTGTCAACGCGATGACCAAGGCCCTGGCCAAGGAACTCGGCGCGTCCGACATCCGGGTCAACGCGGTGGCGCCGGGCTTCACCTTGTCCGACGGCGTGCTCGCGAACCCTCATCAGTTGGAAAAGCTCCAGGACATCTCGCGGCAGGCGCGGGTCATCCAGCGGGATCAACATCCGGACGACATTGTGGGCGCGGTGATCTTCTTCGCATCGCAGGACTCGGCCTTCGTCACGGGGCAGACGCTCGTCGTCGATGGCGGCGCCTACTTCCACTGAGTTGGGCCGGCCAAACGACAGCTCTGCCGTGCCGTGGACCGTTGCGGCGGCGGTCTTCATAATGCGCGGGCGGCGCTTGGGTACAGTTGGCGCCGTGCCGGGAGAGGGCTTTATGTCCCTGCTTGACGATTTCGATTTCGATTCCCTGACTGCGCCGGTGGTCGCGGTCGACTCCGGCGACTTCAAGGAAGGCATGCGCCAGCTCGCGGCCGGCGTCACCATCGTCACGACCTCCATCGGCGACCAACGCATCGGGCTGACCGCCACTGCAGTCTGCTCGCTGAGCGCGGAGCCGCCGATGTTGCTCGCCTGCGTCAACCGCGAGGCGGGCGCTCACGACCCGACGCTGCAGAGCCGGGTCTTCTGCGTTAACGTGCTAGGCGCGCGGCATCTCGACCTGGCAGCGCAGTTCTCGACTTCCGCGCGGGTGCCCGAGCGCTTCAGCACGGGCGACTGGGGCACGCTCGCGACCGGCGCGCCGGTGCTGATGGACGCGCTCGCGAGCTTCGACTGCCTGCTCGGCCAGACGCTCCGGGCCGAGACCCACACGGTGCTCACCGGCCGCGTGCAGGCGGTGCGCACCGATGCGGCCCAGGAGCCCCTGCTCTACTCCCGCGGCGCCTTCGGCACCTTCGCCACCTAAACGTCCACAGAGACCTGTCGTCCGAGAGGTTCTGAACCAGGACAGCCCTTGACAGGCCAAAAAATAACTATAAACCTAGTTATATGGCTTCGACTCACGCTCACCACTCGCTCCCGGAACCGGCGGTCGCCCTCGAAGAAGCGGCGCAGGGATTCGCTGCTTGCGGCTCCGAGCCCCGGCTCGCTGTGCTGCGCCTGCTCGTGCGCGCCGGGGACGAGGGGCTCACCGTGGGCGAGATCCAGGAGCGCACCGCCATCCCGGCGTCCACCCTGGCCCATCACCTGGGGTTTCTTGCCGCCGGGGGACTGGTCGAGCAGGAACGCCGGGGCCGCACCGTGATCAACCGAGCCGCCTACCGGCGCCTCGAAGCCCTCGCCGCCTTCCTGCTGGAGGCGTGCTGCGCCGATGCCAAGCCCTCGCCTCAGGCCCGCGCCGCGCGCGCGGCGCTCAGGAGTCCGTCGCCGTGACCGCGCTCGTTCTCCGCAGTGTCCACGGTCTGCGCACGCGGGCGCGGGACGTGCTCTCCGTCTGGGCCCTGATCCTCGTCATCCCGCTCGCGGTGGCGCTGCTCGACACGCCGAACGTCACGCACATCCTTCGCACCGCCGCCGAGGCCTTCGCCGGAACCCTGCCCTATATCGCCGGCGCGGTCGCGCTCATCGCGTCGCTCAAGGCGACCGGGGCCACGGCGCTGGTTTCCCGCGCCTTCGAGGGGCGCGAGACGCGCATGATCGTGCTGGCCGCGCTGCTGGGCGGCCTCGCCCCGTTCTGCTCGTGCGAGGTCATTCCCCTCATCGCGGGCTTGCTTGCGGTCGGCGTCCCGCTCTCGGCGATCATGGCGTTCTGGCTCGCCTCGCCCCTCATCGACCCTTCCACCGTGCTCATCACCGCCGCCGCGCTCGGCTGGGATTTCGCAGTGGGCAAGGCAGTGGCCGCCGTCGCGCTGGGCCTGTTCGGCGGCTTCGGAGTCCGCTTCCTCGTCTGGCGGGGTGCTTTCGCCCAACCGCTCCGCCAGGGTGCAGGCGGTTGCTGCGGTGGCGCGAGCGGGTTCGAGGACGGCGCGACGGTGTGGCGTTTCTGGCGTGAGCCAACGCGGAGGACCGCGTTTCGCGCCGAAGCCGTCGCCAACGCGCGGTTCCTCGTCAAGTGGCTCGCGCTGGCCTATCTGATCGAAGCCCTGCTGGTCGCCTACGTCCCGGCTGGCATGATCGCGGGTGTGGTCGGCGGAGAGGGGATCGCGCCGATCGCCATGGGCGCGCTCGTGGGCGCGCCGGCCTATATCAACGGCTATGCCGCGCCCGCGCTGGTCGCAGGCCTCATGGAGCAGGGCATGGGCCCCGGAGCGGCGATGTCGTTCATGGTCGCGGGCTCGGTGAGTTGCATACCGGCCATGGTCGCGGTCTGGTCGCTGGTGCGCCGGCAGGTGTTCGCGGCTTACGTCGGCTTCGGCATCGCCGGCGCAATCCTGAGTGGCGTGCTGTTCGCGGCCCTGGTCGCGTGACCCTGTTGTGACGTCCGCGTCAGAGCTTGGCCATGATGCCGCCGTCGACGATGAGGTCGATGCCGGTGATGAAGGACGCCTGGTCCGAGAGCAGGAAGAGACACGCGTGGGCGATGTCCTCAGGCAGGCCGAGCCGGCCCAGGGGCGTGCGTGCGATCATGGCGTCGGCGCGGCTGGGATCGGCCTCGTAGGTCGGCGCGGTCATCGGAGTCAGCACCGCGCCGGGGCAGATGGTGTTGGAGCGGATGCCGTCCGGCCCGAGCTGCATGGA
>JAPPKP010000239.1 GCA_028819955.1 Rhodospirillaceae bacterium
GGAGCGGACAATCAATGTGCTACCAAAAACGGACAACTACACTTGCTAGCGACAGTCATGGATTGCTCAATGCTTCGGGACTGAGTTTCGGGATTCGTGGCCTGCTCACCCAACTGACCGAACTCAAGCTCCGAGAAGTCTCTGCCAGTGTGGGAGCTATCGCGCGTCCAACTTCAAAATTTCGCGAAACATGGCATGCGTTATCAGTGGCTTAGTCCGAGATAGCCAACCGAATGACGGATCATTCGCTCCAATAGTGGCCTAGAGATTGGCGCGAACGTTTCGAAATGTCCACGTTCACAGTGACCGACCGTTCGCTGCGTGCCGCGACCATACCCACAAGCACTTCTATAAGGGCGGTGGCACCAACACGAGACGGAAAAATGCTCGGGCTGTGAACCGAAACAAGCAGGACGTCGTCCGAGCACGCGGCTAGCGGCGACGTCCGACGATCAGTGATGCCAATTACCCGTGCACCCGTTTCCTGAGCGCGCCGCGCGACTCTGATGGATTCGGCGGCACAGGGCTCAACGGCGATACAGACCACGACATCGCCGGACTCCAAGCCCTCCAACAGACGAGAGAAGTCACCCCTGTTGGGTATCAGCTGGTGCCAGTTGCCGAATCCCATGGCCCCCAAGTGATGCAGGTAGGTGGCGGACGACTCAGACGCGAACGCGCCAGCCACGAGGACGGTGCGGGCGTCCGTCAACGCCTCCACAGCCCGCTCCAGCGCAACGCGGTCGAGGTAGTCAAACAGGGTGTTAATACTGGTGAGTGCGGCCTGTTGAAAGGCATTGAGATCGCGATCGAATTTGTCTTCGCGAGCGACCACATGTACTTTACCGCTCTCAAGAGAATAACCTGTCGCTTGGTCGTTGATACTATCGCGGTAGAGCGCGCGAAACTCGTCGTAAGTGCGGAAGCCAACCGCCTTGGCGAGCCGGTTCATGGTGCTGGGAGGCACCTCTGCTCTTGCCGCCAACTGACGCATGGAGAGCGTGGCGACCTCGCTCGGATGTTCCATACTGTAGGCGGCGCACTTCTTGAGCTGTTTGCTGAGCTTAGGATAGGCCCGTGTCAGGAGGTCGGTCCCTTTGCCGAATTCTACCCGCACAGCCAACTCCGCGCGACTGCGTCAGCGAAGGGCATGGGGTTCCGCCCTCGGCTCTCAATCATCGCCAACCGTCCAACGCATCTCCTCCGCAGCGACTGCCGGACATCGATCTTGCGCATCCGTCCCGTCGATAGTGCTTCGAGCGCGCGTACCATTCTGTTCGATCAAGCACATAGGCCTTGTTCCGAGAGTCTCTAATTCGGAATATTTGTCAATATCAATCCTAGAGTTTGAAAAAATTAATGTTCCTAATTTTGAATTACTGAGAATTATTCCTGGGTCAGAAAGAAACTAATCCGCGTGTTGCAAGGGTAGAAATTCAAGGATTTGAATGGAGCGGAAACCGTTGCGCCACGGCCTCCGCTGGACGGAAGGCTCGTCCACGGCACGAACGGGCGCCGGGCACGATAGCCGGGGCGGCCGGGGGAGTGGTATAAGGACGCGCCCTCGATCCTCGCGCGGCGGGACGGCTCCATGAACCTCCACGAGCATCAGGCCAAGCAGGTGCTGGCAGGCTTTGGCGTGCAGGTGCCGCGCGGCGTGCCCGTGCTCGCGCCGGAACAGATTGATGCCGCCGTTGACGATCTCGGCGGCCCGGTCTGGGTGGTGAAGGCGCAGATTCACGCGGGGGGACGCGGCAAAGCCGGTGGAGTCAAGGTCTGCACTGGCCGCGACGAGGCGATCGCAGCGGCGCAGAGCATGTTCGGCAAGGTGCTCATCACCCATCAGACCGGACCCGGCGGCCGCCAGGTGCGCCGCATCTATCTGGAGGAAGGTGCATCCATTGCCCACGAGTACTACTTGGGCGCCGTGGTGGATCGCGAAAGTGGGCGCGTCGCACTGATCGCCTCACGGGAGGGCGGAGTCGAAATCGAGGCGGTCGCAGCCGAGAGCCCGGAAGCCATCGTGACCGTGCCGGTCGATCCGGCGAGCGGCTTTCAAGCCCACCACGGGCGGCGCCTCGCCTTCGGCCTCGGGCTTTCCGGCGAGACGGCAAAGGCGGCAGGCCGGCTCGCGGGCGCAGTCTACGATGCAGTGCTCGGCACCGATGCGAACCTGGTCGAGATCAACCCCCTGATCGAGACGACGGACGGTGCGCTCGTCGCCCTGGATGCCAAGATAAGCATTGATGACAACGCGCTCTACCGCCAGCGGGAGATCGCGACGCTGCGGGATCCAGACGAGGAAGATTCAGCCGAACGCGCCGCCGGCGAGCACGGGCTCAGCTACGTCAAACTCGATGGCAACATCGGCTGTATGGTCAACGGCGCAGGTCTCGCCATGGCAACGATGGACATCATCAAGCTGCATGGCGCGGAGCCCGCCAACTTCCTCGATGTGGGCGGCGGCGCCACTCGCGAGCGAGTTACCGAAGCGTTCAAGATCATCATCTCTGACCCCAACGTGCGGGGCATCCTGGTTAACATCTTCGGCGGCATCATGCGTTGCGACGTGATCGCGGAGGGCATCGTCGCCGCTGCGCGGGAGGTTTCGCTGGAGCTCCCCCTTGTCGTCCGGCTCGAGGGCACCAATGTGGAGACGGGTAAGGCGATCCTGGATGGCGCCGGGATCGACCTGATCGCGGCCGACGATCTCGGCGATGCGGCGGCGAAGGTAGTTCAAGCAATCGGGCGGGCAGGTTGATGGCGGTCCTCGTCGATCGAGACACGAGCGTGATTTGCCAGGGCTTCACCGGCGCCCAGGGCACGTTTCACTCGGAGCAGGCGATCGCCTATGGCACGCGCATGGTGGGCGGTGTCACCCCTGGCAAGGGCGGCAGCACGCATCTCGACTTGCCGGTGTTCGACACCATGGCCGAGGCCCGCGCGACGACGGGCGCCGATGCCTCGGTCATCTATGTTCCGGCGCCCTTAGCGGCGGATGCGATCCTGGAGGCAATCGACGCCGAAATCGGACTCGTCGTTTGCATCACCGAAGGCATCCCGGTGCTCGACATGGTGCGGGTCAAGCGCGCGCTCATCGGCTCGCGGACCCGTCTCATCGGCCCCAACTGTCCCGGCATCATCACGCCGGACGAATGCAAGATCGGGATCATGCCGGGCCATATCCACCGGCGGGGGCGGGTCGGCATCGTCTCCCGCTCGGGCACGCTGACCTACGAGGCGGTGGGGCAGACCACCGCTGCCGGGCTGGGACAATCGACCTGCATCGGCATCGGCGGCGATCCGGTCGCCGGCACCGACTTCATAGACTGCCTCGCCCTCTTCGCGCGCGATGACGAGACCGAGGCCATCGTCATGATCGGCGAGATCGGCGGCAGCGCGGAGGAGAAGGCCGCAGACTTCGTGCGTGCCGAAAAACTCGCTAAGCCCATTATCGGCTTCATCGCGGGGCTGACGGCACCGCCTGGCCGGCGCATGGGCCATGCCGGCGCCATCATCTCGGGCGGCAAGGGCAGTGCCGCCGACAAGATCGAAGCCATGCGTAGCGCCGGTATCACGGTGGCGGAATCGCCGGCGGCCATTGGCACCACGGTGCTGGACGTGCTGAACGGTTGCCGCCGCGCGGGGCACGCGGCATGAGCGACGGTCTCGACGGCGCCTCGTCTTTTCTCGGCGGTGCCGATCCCTCCGTCATCGAGCAACTTCACGCGCAATTTATTCGCGACCCCAACTCTGTCGACGCGAGCTGGCGCCGCATTTTCGAGGGCGAAGACGCAAGGGCAGGCGGCCAACCAATAAAGACTCCGCCGGGAGACAGCCGGGCAGAAAGCGACAAGGCGCTGGGATTGCCTGAGCCCCGCCCCGCTGCTGCCTCACCCACGGAGAGCACCGACACCGACGGCCCGGTCCAGGCAGAAACCATCGATTCTATCCGTGCGCTGATGATGATCCGGGCTTACCGGGTACGCGGCCACTTGATCGCTAGCCTCGACCCGCTCGGCTTGGAAGGCGAGCGGCATCATCCAGAGCTCGATCCCAAGAGCTACGGTTTCTCCGAAGCGGACTACGACCGGCCAATCTATGTCGACGGCGTGCTCGGGCTGAAGCGGGCGACGCTGCGCGAGGTGCTGGCGATCCTCAAGCAGACATATTGTGCGCGCATCGGCGTCGAGTTCATGCACATCCAGTACCCGGACAGAAAGGCCTGGGTGCAGCGGATGATGGAGGGCGAACGCAACCGCCAGTCGCTCTCGCGCGGGGAGAAGACGGAGATCCTGCGCCATCTGCACGAGGCCGAGGGCTTCGAGCGCTTCCTCGACGTGAAGTACGCCGGCGCCAAGCGCTTCTCGCTGGAGGGGTCGGAGAGCGTGATTCCCGCGCTCGAGGCGGTGATCGCGCAGGCTGCCGATCACGGCATCGAGGAGATCGTCATCGGCATGGCCCACCGCGGGCGGCTCAACGTGCTGACCAGCATCATGGGCAAGTCCTATGCCGCGGTGTTCTCTGAGTTCCAGGGGGGCGAAACCGCCGCCGGCGACGTGCAGGGCTCGGGCGACGTCAAATACCACCTGGGCGCCTCCGCAGATCGCATCTTGCCCAACGGACGGCGGCTCCATGTCTCGCTGACCCCCAACCCCTCGCACCTGGAGGCGGTCAACCCGGTGGTGCTGGGCAAGGTTCGCGCCAAGCAGGCGATGCGCCGCGACAGGACCCGCGAGCGGGTCATGGGCCTGCTGATTCACGGCGACGCCGCGCTCGCCGGCCAGGGGACGTGCTCCGAGGTCTTCGAGCTTTCGGAGCTACGCGGCTACCGCACCGGCGGCACCGTCCACATCGTCATCAACAACCAGATCGGCTTCACCACGAGCCCGAGCCAGGCGCGCACCTCCCCCTATCCATCGGAGGTGGCGAAGATCATCCAAGCGCCGGTCTTTCACGTGAACGGGGACGACCCGGAGGCGGTCGTGCGCGTCTGCCAGATCGCGGCCGACTACCGCCAGCAGTTCAAGGCGGACGTGGTGGTGGACATCTTCTGCTACCGCCGCCACGGCCACAACGAAGGCGACGAGCCGGCCTTCACGCAGCCTGCGATGTACCGCGCGATCAGCGGGCGGCCCACGACGTGCCAAATCTACACCGAGCGGCTGGTGACCGAGGGCGTGCTCACGGTCGGGGACGCCCAGCGCATGATGGAAACTTTCCGAGCCCGGTTGGAAACCGAGCTCGAAGCCTCCAAGAGCTACCGCCCCAACAAGGCGGACTGGCTGGAAGGCGACTGGGCGGATATCGAGGCGGCGCCCCGCGACGAGCGGCCCGGCGACACCGCCGTGGCGCCCGAGGTGCTGGCCGAGATCGGCCAAGCCATCACCCGCGTGCCGCCCAATTTCGCCGTGCACCCCCGCATCCGCCGCCAGTTTGAGGAGAAGCGCCGGGCGCTGGAGGCGGGCGGCCCGATCGACTGGGCGACGGCAGAGGCGCTGGCCTTCGGCTCGCTACTGCTGGAAGGCAAACCGATCCGGCTCTCGGGCCAGGACTGCTCGCGCGGCACCTTCTCCCAGCGCCATGCCGGCCTGGTCGACCAGGAAAACGAGGGGCACTACATCCCTCTTAACAACATCAGGACCGGCCAGGCCAAGCTTAAGCTCGCGGACAGCCTCCTCTCCGAGGCTGGCGTGCTGGGGTTCGAGTACGGCCATTCGATCGCGGACCCGAACGCGCTCGCGATCTGGGAGGCCCAGTTCGGCGATTTCGCCAACGGCGCTCAGGTGATCATCGACCAGTTCGTCGCCGCCGGCGAGGCCAAGTGGCTGCGCATGTCGGGTCTCGTCATGTTGCTGCCGCACGGCTTCGAGGGGCAGGGGCCGGAGCACAGCTCGGCACGCCTGGAGCGCTACCTGCAGCTCTATGCCGACGGCAACATCCAGGTGGTGAACTGCTCGACGCCGGCCTCCTATTTCCACGTGTTGCGCCGTCAGCTTCGTCGCAGCTTCCGCAAGCCGTTGATCGTAATGTCGCCCAAGTCCCTGCTGCGCCATAAGCGCTGCGTGTCCCGGCTCGAGGAAATGAGCGGCGGCGCCAGATTCCACCGCGTGATCGGAGAGACGGACCCCGCGATCACGCCCGCGCGCGCGCGCCGGGTCGTCTTCTGCTCCGGCAAGGTCTACTACGACCTCTTGGCAGCGCGGGAGGAGCGTGGCGTCGACGACGTGGCGCTGCTCAGGTTGGAGCAGATCGCGCCCTTCCCGAGCCGGAGCCTCATGGTGGAGGTCGCGAAGTACGGCGAGGCCGAGGTGGTCTGGTGCCAGGAGGAGCCCGAGAACATGGGCGCTTGGTCGTTCGTGGCGCCCCGCATCGAGCAGGTGCTGACGGAGCTCGACGGTGCCGTGCGCCGGCCCCGCTACGTCGGGCGTGCGCCGGCCGCCTCGCCCGCCACGGGCTTTCTCGTCGCGCACCAGCGCGAGCAGCGGGCACTGATCGACGAGGCCCTCGACGGGGAGGCTGGGCGGTGACCATCGATATCACCGTCCCCGCCCTTGGCGAATCGGTCACCGAGGCGACCGTCATGCGCTGGCACAAGGCGCCCGGCGATGCGGTGGCGCTCGACGAGACCCTGGTGGAGCTGGAGACCGACAAGATCGCCGTCGAAGTCAAAGCAGAGAGCGCCGGCGCGCTGGCAGAAATCGTCGCCGGCGAGGGCACGGACGTGGAGGTGGGCGCGCTGCTCGGCCGCCTGGAGCCGGGTGAAGATGCTGCTCCCGATGCTTCGACCGCCGCCGGGCCCGTACCCGAGTCATCTGCCGCACGCGGGACGGTGCCCGCCCGGGCGACCGCGCGCGTGCTGCCGCCCTCGCCTGCCGTGCGTCGCCTGCTCGAAGAGCACGGCCTCAATCCGGCAGAAATTGAGGGAACCGGCAAGGGTGGGCGCCTGCTGAAGAGCGACGTGCTCGCCGCCGTGGTGGCGCGCGCTTCCTCGGCCACGGAGCCAGTGCCAGAGCCTCCGTCGGAACCTGCCCAACCCGAAGCTTCACCGGCCGTCGCCTCTCCGCCGAAGCCCGCGCCCGCAACAGTTCCTGCGCCCGACTCTTCGACCGCGCGCGAGACGGCTCCCGCACCCGCCAAGCACCGCCGCGAGGAACGCGTGCCCATGAGCCGCCTGCGCAGGCGCGCAGCCGAGCGCCTCAAGCTCGCGCAGGACACGGCGGCGATGCTCACCACCTTCAACGAGGTGGACACGAGTGCCGTCCAGGCCCTGCGCGCGACGCATGGCGAGGCGTTCGAGCGGAAGCACGGCGTCCGCCTCGGCTTCATGTCCTTCTTCGTGAAGGCATCGGTCGCCGCACTCGTCGAATACCCGGCAGTCAACGCGCAGATCGACGGCGACGACATCGTCTACAAGCACTACCACGACATCGGCGTCGCGGTGAGCGCGCCCCAGGGCCTGGTGGTGCCGGTGCTGCGCGACACCGCGCACATGAGCTTCGCCGAGGTCGAGCAGGCGATCCGCGCCTTCGCTGTCAAGGCCCGCGACGGCAAGCTCGCGCTGGACGACCTTCTGGGCGGCACCTTCACCATCTCCAACGGCGGTGTCTTCGGCTCGCTCATGTCGACGCCGATCATCAACCCGCCGCAGTCCGCGATCCTCGGCATGCACAAGGTGGAGGAGCGCCCCGTCGCCGTCGCAGGCGCGGTGGAAATCCGCCCCATGATGTACCTTGCGCTGAGCTACGATCACCGCATCATCGACGGCCGCGAGGCGGTGAGCTTCCTGGTCCGCATCAAGGAATGCATCGAGGACCCGCAGCGCCTCCTGCTCGATCTCTAGTCCCGTATGTCCCGCCGGAGCCGCCATGAGTGAACACGATTTCGATGTCCTGGTGATCGGCGCCGGGCCCGGCGGCTATGTCGCCGCGATCCGCGCGGCCCAGCTCGGCCTTCGCACGGCCTGCGTCGAGCGCACGCCGACCCTCGGCGGCACTTGCCTCAACGTCGGCTGCATCCCGTCCAAGGCGCTGCTGCATACCTCGGAGGAGTACGCCCACGCCAAGGCCAAGCTCGCCCGGCACGGCATCAAGGTCTCGGGTGTCGAACTCGACCTCGACGCCATGATGGCGCACAAGGACAAGGTGGTGGGCGCCCTCACCAAGGGCGTTGCCGGCCTGCTCGAGAACAACGACGTGACCCACATGCAGGGCCACGCTCGCCTCACTGGCCCCGGCACGGTCGCGATCGAAGGGCCGGAGCCCCGCACCGTCACCGCCGGCGCGGTGGTGATCGCGACCGGCAGCGTCTCCGCGACGCTCCCCGGCGTGGAGGTGGACGAGGAGCGCATCGTCACCTCCACCGGCGCGCTCGCGCTGCCGGAGGTGCCGGCGCGTATGGCGGTGATCGGTGCGGGCTACATCGGCCTCGAAATGGGCTCGGTTTGGAGCCGGCTCGGCGCCAAGGTCACGGTGATCGAGTTCCTCGACCGCGTGCTGCCGGGCATGGACGGCGAGGTCGCGACCCAGCTTCACCGGCTGCTGCGCCGCCAGAAGATCGCCTTCAAGCTCGGCACCAAGGTCACCGGCGCCGAGCGCACCAACGAGGGCGTCAGGCTCAGCATGGAGCCGGTCGCGGGCGGTGACACTACGACCCTCGACGTGGACGTGGTGCTGGTGGCGGTCGGCCGCAGGCCCAACACCAAGGGCCTGGGTCTCGATGGCCTCGGCATCGCGCTGGACGGCCGGGGCCGCATCGAGGTGAACGAGCGCTTCGAGACCCGCGTGCCCAGCGTCTACGCCATCGGCGACGTGATCGCGGGTCCGATGCTCGCCCACAAGGCCGAGGAGGAAGGCATCGCGGTCGCCGAGATCATCGCGGGCGGGAGCGGGCACGTGAACCACGAGACCATCCCCGGCGTCGTCTACACCGCGCCGGAGGTCGCGACCGTGGGCCAGACCGAGGAGGCGCTGGAAGAGGCCGGCGCCGACTACACGGTAGGCCGCTTTCCCTTTGCCGCCAACGGGCGGGCGCGAGCGATGTCGGTGACCGACGGCTTCGTCAAGGTGCTGGCCGATGCCGAGACCGACCGAGTGCTCGGCG
>JAPPKP010000037.1 GCA_028819955.1 Rhodospirillaceae bacterium
GAACCCTCAATCGTTGAATCCACCACTCTCATCACTGCGTGACCGAACGCTTTCGCGTTTGAAAGCGTTCGGTCACGCAGTGATGGAGGGGACGATGGCACAGAGCGCAGGCTGCCGAATGCCGGCAGAAGGTGCAGTTGGCATCGTCGTCCTCATCATCGCCACACCTTGAACGAACGCTTTCTCGCGTTTTCCGGGCCTCGTCGCGCGCCGCCCGGAATCGCCGAAATTTCAGTCATCAAACCGCATACGGATGGCATCAAGTCGGGGTCGATTGAAGGCGATATCTGGCGGTAAGTCAAGGGCCGCGAAGCCGGAGGAAATGGAAAATCATCAACTATTACAAAGCTGTATCATACCATCGGCGGCGAGCGGCGGATGATGGCGGGGAGTGTCCGGAGTATGATGCGACCCCGGATCAAGTCCGGGCATGACGACGTATAGGTGAGGCTCTGCAGGAAGGATTGTATGCCGGTCCGACAGTGCGTGAATTATCTTCAAAAACAGGACACAAGGCCGCATTTCTCACCGGGGTCATGGTCTGCCGGCCGCGGCTCTTGCCCGCGCCCAGACCCGGTGAGACAGTAATTCGCACAGACGACTCGGCGAGGAGGGAGCGATGGAAGTCCGCGCAGCGCTGGCGACCGGCGCAGGCAAGCCGCTCAGCATCGAGACCGTGAACCTGGACGGCCCACGGGCCGGCGAGGTGCTGATCGAGGTCAAGGCCACCGGCGTCTGCCACACCGATGCCTTCACGCTCTCGGGCGATGACCCGGAGGGGCTGTTCCCCGCCATCCTCGGGCACGAGGGCGCGGGCGTGGTGGCGGAAGTGGGCGACGGCGTGACCAGCGTGGCGCCGGGGGATCACGTGATTCCGCTCTACGTGCCGGAATGCCGCCAGTGCGAATACTGCCTGAGCGGCAAGACCAACCTCTGCCAGTCGATCCGCGTGACCCAGGGCTCGGGCGTGATGCCGGACGGCTCCAGCCGTTTCTCCTTGGGCGGCGACAAGATCTTTCACTACATGGGCACGTCGACCTTCGCGAACTACACGGTGGTCTCGGAATACTCGGTCGCCAAGGTTCGGGAGGACGCGCCCTTCGAGACGATTTGCTACATCGGCTGCGGCGTGACCACCGGGGTCGGCGCCGTGATCAACACGGCGAAGGTGCGGCCAGGCGACAATGTCGTGGTCTTCGGCCTGGGCGGCATCGGGCTCAACGTCGTCCAGGGCGCGCGCCTGGTGGGCGCCAACATGATCGTCGGCGTCGACATCAATCCGAAACGCCAGGCGCTCGGCGAGCGCTTCGGCATGACCCACTTCGTCAATCCCAAGGAGGTCGAAGGCGACCTCGTGCCCTATCTCGTGGACCTCACGGGAGGCGGCGCCGACCACAGCTTCGAGTGCATCGGCAACGTGGACACCATGCGCCAGGCGCTCGAGTGCTGCCACAAGGGCTGGGGCGAGAGCACAATCATCGGCGTCGCCGGCGCCGGCCAGGAGATTTCGACGCGCCCCTTCCAGCTCGTGACCGGCAGGGTCTGGCGCGGCACCGCCTTCGGCGGCGCCAAGGGACGCACCGACGTGCCCCGCATCGTCGATTGGTACATGGACGGCAAGCTGGAGATCGACCCGATGATCACCCACACCATGCCGCTGGACGAGATCAACGAGGCCTTTCACCTCATGCACGAGGGCGAGTCGATCCGCAGCGTGGTGACCTTTTGAGGACAGGAGGTAGCGAATGATCAAAGCAGGTAGCGGCGCCAGCGGGCGCCTTCGCCTCCGGGCGGTGGCCCGGTGGCTGCTGCCGGGGGCTGCACTGGTTGCGCTCGCGCTTGTAGGCGCGCAGCCGATGGCTGCGCCGGTCCACGGCATCGCGATGCACGGCGAGCCGAAGTACGGCCCCGACTTCCAGCATCTCGACTACGCCAACCCCGACGCGCCCAAGGGCGGCGAGCTTCGGCGCGCCGTCACGGGCACCTTCGACAATCTCAACCCGTTCATCATCAAGGGTGTGTCGGCGCCGGGGCGGCACCTCTACTTCGAGAGCCTGCTCAAGCGCACCTGGGACGAGCCGTTCTCCCTCTACGGGCTGATCGCGGAGACGATCGAGGTGCCGGACGACCGCTCGTCCGTCACCTTCACCTTGAGGCCGGAAGCGCACTTCCACGACGGCAGCCCGATCACGGTCGACGACGTGATCTTCTCGTGGGAGACGCTGAAGGAGCAGGGCCGGCCCAACCACAGGCTCTATTACAACAAGGTGATCGAGATCGAGCGGCCCGACGCGCGCTCGGTGCGCTTCAACTTCGACACCGAGACGCCGGACCGCGAGCTGCCGTTGATCCTCGGGCTGATGCCGATCATCTCGAAGGCGTACTACTCGTCGGTGACCTTCGAGGAGACGACGCTCACGCCGCCGCTCGGCAGCGGCCCCTATACGATCGAGCGCGTCGATGCGGGCCGCGGCATCGTCTACCGCCGGAATCCCGACTACTGGGGGCGGGACCTGCCGATCAACCGGGGGCAGAACAACTTCGACCGCATCAGCTACGACTACTACCGCGACAACGAGGTGATGATGGAGGCGTTCCGCGCGGGCGAGTACGACCTGCGCCTGGAACACTCGGCGGCGCGATGGGCGACGGGCTACGACTTTCCGGCGGTGAAAGACGGCCGGGTCACGCTCGAGGAGCTGTCGCACGGGCGGCCTTCCGGCCTGCGCGCCATGGTCTTCAACACGCGGCGGCCGGTGTTCGAGGACCGCGCGGTGCGCTACGCGCTCTCGCTGGCCTTCGACTTCGAGTGGGTCAACAGGACGCTGCTGCAGGGCGCCTATGTGCGCACCAACGGCATCTTCGACAACTCCGAGCTCGGCTTCCGCGGCCTGCCGGAGGGCGGCGAGCTCGCCCTGCTGGAGCCCCATCGCGACAGCCTCCCGCCCGAGGTGTTCGACGCCGCTTATCACGCGCCTGCCGTGGAAGGCGGCCTGCGCCAGAACCTGGCCGAGGCCAAGCGCCTGCTGGCCGAGGCCGGTTGGGAGGTGCAGGACGGGACGCTCAAGCGGGTCGCGGACGGCCTGCCGCTCGCTTTCGAGATCCTGCTGGTGAACCCGGGCAACGAGAAGATCGTGCTCGCCTTCATCCGCAATCTCGAACGCCTCGGCGTAGAGGCGTCGGTCCGCACCGTGGACACGGCTCAGTACCAGTTCCGGCGCAACACCTACGACTTCGACATGATCTTCTACCGCTGGGGCGTGTCGCTTTCGCCGGGCAACGAGCAGGCGTTCTACTGGGGCACCGAGGCCGCGGATCAGGAGGGCACGCGCAACTATCCCGGAATCAGGGTGCCGGTCGTCGACGAGCTCATCGCGCGCATGACCCAGGCGCGGGCGCGCGAGGACTTCGCCGAGACCATCCACGCCATGGACAGGGTCCTGATGTGGGGGCACTACGTCATCCCCCTCTATCACCAGAACGGCGACCGCTACGCCTACTGGAGCAAGTTCGGACGGACCGAGTTCACGCCGGTCTACGGCGGCGTTCTCGAGACCTGGTGGGAGGAGCCGGGCAAGGCCGAAACGCTCGACCGCTGACGGGCGAGCCCCCTCCTCCACCCACCGTTCTGCCACGTTGGGACACGGCTCGGCGCGCGTAGGGAAATGAGGAGACAGTTATGGCGGCAAGCGACCTGGAACGCCGCGTCGAGACACTCGAATCGGTCGAGGCGATCAAGCGGCTGAAGCACCAGTACTGCGCCTATTGCGACGACGGCTACGACGCCGACGGCATCGCCGCGCAGTTCGTCGAGGACGGGATCTGGGACGGCGGCGAAGATTTTGGGCGCCACGAGGGCCGCGAGGCCATCCACACCCATTTCGCGCGGGTCTCGTCGCAGATCGTCTTCGCCGGGCACCTGGTGATGAACGAGATCATCGACGTGGACCTGGATAGCGACAGTGCGCGGGGGCAGTGGTGGATCATCATGCCGGCGACCTTCGTGATGGAGGGCGTGAAGACGGCGGTCTGGCTGCTCGGCCAGTACGACGACCGCTACGTCCGCCGCGACGGCGCATGGCTGTACGAGAGCCTGACCGTGGATATCCATTTCGTGAAGCCGCACAAGGACGGCTGGGTGGACGCAGAATGAGCGCAACTCTGGAGGAGCGCATCCAGCGGCTGGAGGACATCGAGGCCATCCGCCGGCTCAAGTACCGCTACCTGGCTTACGCGGACGCGGTCTACGATGCGGACGGCATCGTCACGTTGATGACCCCCGACGCGGTCTGGGACGGCGGCGAAGCATTCGGCCGGCAGGAGGGCGCCGAGGCCTTCGGCAACATGGTGCGCGAGATCGGCAAGCAGATCGGCTTCGCCGCGCACCTGGCGCTCAACGATATCATCGACGTGGAAGGCGACACCGCGCGCGGCCAGTGGTGGCTGCTCATGCCGTGCACGGCGCTGAACGACGAAGGCAAGGAAGAGGCGCGCTGGATCTTCGCGACCTACGACAACCGGCTGGTGAAGCGTGACGGCCAGTGGCTCTTCGCCCACACGGTCTTCGACGTGAAGGCTTCTTGCGCCCACAAGGGCGGCTGGGCGGAGGCGTAGCGGGGGCTCAGAGACCGGCTGGGAACTCGACGCTCAGGCCACGTCGCGCGGACGGATCGCGCGCAGGGCATCGGAAACGTCCCGCTCGGCGATTTCCAGCTCGTAGCGGTCCTGAAGGTTCATCCAACTGCGGGCGTCGGTGTTGAAATAGCGCGCCAACCGCAACGCCGTCTCGGCCGTGATGCCGCGGCGGCCGCGGACGATCTCGCTGATTCGCGCCGGCGTCACGCCGATCTCCTTCGCGAGCGCCGTGGCGGACAGCCCGAATGGGTCCATAAAGTCGTGCTTCAGAACCTCGCCAGGGTGAACCGGCTCCAATCGAGTCATGTCTATGCCTCCTCGAACGACATCAGTGGTAATCGACGATCTCGACGTCGTAGGCGTCTCCGTCGACGAAGCGAAAACAGAGCCGCCATTGGTCGTTGATCCGAATGCTATACGAGCCCCGACGATCGCCTCGTAGCGCTTCCAACCTGTTTCCGGGCGGCACCCGCAGGAAGTCGAGGGCCGCGGCCGCGTTCAACTGCGCCAGCTTACGCTGGGCCACTCGTTCGAAGCTTACGAAACGCCGCACCCGATAGCCGTTGGCAAGCCGCTCGGTGTCCCTGCAGCGAAAGCTCCGGATCATCCCACTACGAGTATCGCATATCGATATGCGATAAGGAACCCTCGCGGCCTAAGGATCAGCCTTCGTTGGCTCTACTCCCCCGGCGTCAGGGCGAGGCGGAAGCCCAGGTTGTTGTTGCGGAAGTAGGTCGCGTACCAGAAGCGGTTGGCCGAGCGGACGTAGCTCGGCTTGCCGTACCAGGAGCCGCCGCGTATCACGCGGCGCACGCAATCGCCGTCCTCCCACGCTCGGCCGTCATTCGGTGCGCCGGCGTAGCTGTCGTGCCAGCAGTCCTGCACCCACTCGCGCACGTTGCCCGACATGTCGAACAGGCCCAGCTCGTTCGGCTTCCTCTGTCCGACCGGATGCGTTCTGTTGTCGGCGTTCTCGTAGTACCAGGCGACCTCGGTCCAGTCGTCGCTGCCGGCGTACTGGTACCCCATGCTCAGCGGACCGCCGCGCGACGCGTACTCCCACTCGGCCTCGCTCGGCAGCCGATAGCCGCCCCCGGCTGAATTCAGCTTCCGCAGGAACGCCTGGACGTCATTCCAGCTGACCGTCTCGACCGGACAGCGCGGGCAGTCGGCGAAGGTGGCGGGGTTCTCGCCCATGACCGCCTGCCACAGCTCCTGGGTCACCTCGTACGTGCCGATCTCGAAGGCGTCGACTTGCACCGTACGCACCGTCAGCTCGTCTGCGTTGCACCTCTCCTGCTCCGGCGTGCAGCCCATGGCGAACGACCCGCCCTCGACACGAACCATCTGGGCACGCACCGCCTCCAGGATGTCCGGTAGCCGCTCTTCGAGTCGGTCTTGCGTCTCGGCCGCATTCAACTTGGCCTGGGCCGCCAGGAGCAGCTCCAGGGCCTGTGTGTAATGCTCCGACTCCCACCCGGCGGCGGCGATAAACGCCGTGAGCAGCGAGCGGGCCTTGCGCCATGCCTTCGCGTCGGCGCCGTGTTCGGCCAGGGTCATGCCATAGACAAACGTGAACTCCGGGGCCGGCTCGACGCCGAGGGCCTCGATCTCCTGGAGTATCCTCAGCGCCTCTTGCCGATGGCCGTTTTCCGATGCCTCGGATGCCTCCAACAGCAGCTTGTCCGCCACCGCGTCGGGCGTCTGCTCCTGCGCGGCTACGGGGGCGGATATGAAAAAGGCAAGCAACAGTGCCTTGGCTATCTTCATCGGCCCTTGCGCCCCTCCTCGAAGCCTCACGTGGAATCTCCCGGTCCGGCCGCCGGCTCGGCCTGAAAGTGCCCGGCGAGCAAGTAGCGGTAGAGCCTGAACGCGAGGTGTTCCCGGTGCGACTCCAGCCAGAGCCGGGTGTCGGGCGGCAGCGTCAGAGACCGGCAGGGCTCGTCTGCAACCACGCTGCTCGCACTCCCTTCGAGTGCGCCTGCCGACCAGATCGCATCGCCGGGGCCTAGCTGGTAGAGCCGAGCACCGGCATCGTCGTACGCAGAGGCCCGGCCGGAAAGCAGCAGCTGCAAGCCCTCGTCCGGCGCATCCTGCCCGGCGAGGGGCTGGCCCGCGGCATGGTCGCGAGGATGCAGCCACTCTCCAAGGTCCGCGATCAGGTCCTCGAACTGGATCTGCCGGTCCAGGTAGCGCTCCAGGCCCTCGCCCGCGTGCTCCAGTATTTCCTTGCGCCGCTCTCCTGCCGCGCCTACGTCCGCTCTCCAGGCCGCGATGACGATATCCTCGCAGCGCTCGAGCGCGCGGTCTGCATTCGGCTCCACCAGCAATTCGGAGAGTGCGGCCGGCGGCAGAGTACGTTCCAGCCCGATCCGCAGCGGCTCGGAGACCCCGCACAGAACCACCCGAACCCCGGCTGCGCCGGCTCGTTGCAGGAACCTGCCGAGGACGCTGACCGCAGAGAAGTCGAAGCCGGAGACGGCGCCGAAGTCCAGCATCAGACAGGCCGGCGGCGAGGGACCGCTCAGGGCTTGCCGGAGCTGATCGGCCAGGGGCACGACGCTGCCGAAGAAGATATAGCCGCGCAGGCGATACGCCTGCACCCGGTCTCCCTCCGCCAGCAGGATGGCGCGATCGGTGACGGGCCGGGCCTTGTTGCTCTGGTGCTCGCGCAGGGTGAACCGCGCCTCGACGGAGTCCGCCCGGCCGAGGCGAACGGCGAAGAGTACGAGCGTCGCCGCGATGCCGGCGCCCACGCCCTCCAGCAGCCCGAGCGCGATGATGATCGCGAAGATCAGCAGGATGATGCCGTACTCCTGCCGGGGCAGCCGCTTCCAGCTTTTCACCATCCCCTCGTCCAGCATGCCGGCTCCGGCAAAGACCAGCATGCCGCCGACGAGCGGAGCCGGAACCAGCTCCAGCATCCCGTCGCCAAGCAGCAGCGCGATTCCGATGACAAGGGCGGCGACGACGCCGGTGAGCCGCGTCGTTGCGCCGAACAGCTTGCTGCGCAGCGAGGCGGGAACGACCAGGGTCGACACCGTTCCGCCGCCTAAGCCGGAGATCACGGTTGCGAAGCCCTTTGCCCTGAACTCCCGGTCCCAGTCGAGCTCGCCGTTCACCGCAAGCTCCAGGCCCGCGATGTTCATGACCACGCAGATGAGGGCGACCAGGATCAGCGTCAACATGTCGGGGATTTGCCCAGCCATCGCCGACCAGTCCACATGCGCGAGATCGGCTGGCACCCAAACCGGCCACAGGCTTTCCTCCACCGTGCTCGTGAACAGCAGGCCGGCGGCTCTCGCTTCCTCGCCGCTTATGTCGAGGGCGAAGAGAGCGAGATGGCATGCGCCGACGAAGAGCACGACGCTGACCGGCAAGATGAACGGATGGCGCCAGCGCCTCATCGACAGGTAGAGGGCGAGCCCGTAGGCCGCACCCGGAGCCCACTTCCACAGCACGTCGGGATCGAAGAACCCCGGAACATTCGCCCAGTGCGGATCGACCCCCATCATGGAGAGGGCCGCGATACAAACGGCGCCGCCGATTCCGGCGACGAACCCACCCGCGACCGGGTAGGGAATGAAGCGCACCACGTTGGCGAGACGAAATTGGCCGATGACGAGGCAGAGCGCGCCGGTGGCGACTGCGGCGATGATCAGCGCGACCGCAGTGGTGACGAACAACGCGTGACCCTCGGCCGCCATGGTGGAGCCGATGAGCGCCATCCCGATCACGAGGGCCGGTGAAAGGCCGGCGATCGCGCCGCGATAGCCGCTTGCGAGCGCGATGAGCAGACAGGCAGCGAAGTTGCCGAACAGCACCAGGCCGACGCCCTGCGACGTATAGGGAGCCAACGGTCCCGAGAAGATGAAGGCTCCGAAGGCGACCTGGGCGGCAAGCAGACCCAAGCCCGAGGTAACGCCCGCCGACAGCGCCGGTGTGGCCTTGCCGGACACGATGTCGGTTCGAAGCTCGGACGCGAGTTCCCGGAGTGCTGGCGTCACGCGGATGACCTTTCGCGAGTTCGGTGCGCCGCGATAACCGAACGGGACATGCATAATGTACGTATTTGAGAGCAACGTGCCGACGGTCTCAATGCCGTTGCGGCCGGTGTCGCGCGGGCCGCGGGTTTATGACGACAAGGGCTGTCGGCCAAGCCCGCTCGATTCCCCGGGCCATGGTGCGGTGCACACAGCGCCGTCCGTGCGTCAGCATCGCGCCATGCAATGTACGAACGAACCGCCCGCACCCTTCGCTAGTGCCGCCGCTTGTCCCAAGAGAAGCCCACTTGTCCCACCGAATCCCACCTATCCCACCTAATCCCGCTTATCCCACCGAATCCCGCTTATCCCACCGAATCCCACTTGTCCCACCGAATCCCACTTGTCC
>JAPPKP010000446.1 GCA_028819955.1 Rhodospirillaceae bacterium
ACGTGGTGCTGAACCTCACCACGGGCTATGGCGCCCGCCTCAGCCCCGGCGTGGACGATCCCTTCGACTACGGGCCCGGCACCACCTTCACCGCGCCGGCCCGGCGGATCGCCCATGTGGGCGAGCTTCGGCCCGAGATTTGCAGCCTGGATGTGGCCACCATGAACTCGGGCGGCGTGCGCGACGACAGCGTCATGATCAACTCGCCGCCGCAGCTCCGCTACATGGCCGACAACATGCGGGAATGGGGGGTGGTGCCGGAGCTGGAGGTCTTCGACGTGGGCGGCGTGCGGCTGGCGGCCAACCTGATCGAGAAGGGCCATGTCCCGGAGCCGGGGTTCTTCCAGCTCTGCCTCGGGATCGAGTGGGGTGCGCCGGCGACGCCGGAGGCACTCGCCTACATGAAGAGCCTGCTGCCGGAAGGCGCGCACTGGGCGGCCTTCGGCATCTCCCGCGACCAGCTTCCCATCGCCGGCCTCTCGGTGTTGAGCGGCGGGCATGTGCGCACCGGGCTGGAGGACAACCTCTACCTGGAGCGCGGCACGCTCGCGCCCTCCAACGCCGCGCTGGTGGAGCAGGCGGTGGCACTGGTCCGCATGCTGGGGGCGGAGCCCGCGACGCCGGCGGAGGCTCGCGAGATCCTCGGCACGCGCAACTGAGCCGGCCGGAGCAGGTGCGTGGCGCATGGCGCCGGGGCAGAAACCGCTCCAGAACCGCGACGACGAGCGACAGGCCATGATCCCGCTGATCGATATCGAACCCTTCCTCCACGGCTCCCAGGCCGACAAGGCGCGCACGGCGCGCGCGCTCGACGACGCCTGCCGCGAGTTCGGGTGGCTGGTGGTGGCGGGCCACGGGGTGCCGAAATCGCTGATCCAGGAGATGCACGCCGTCTCGCGCGGCTTCTTCTCGCGGCCCCACTGGGAAAAGATGAAGCACAAGATGCCGGCAGACCGCTATCGGGGGTACACGCCGCCGGGGACGGAGAGCCTGGCCTACAGCCTCGACGAGGAGCGCCCGCCGGACCTCAAGGAGGCCTACAGCATGGGGCCGGTGGACGCGGCCTACGACGAGTATCACTACGGCCCGGCCGGCGCGCGCTATTTCGCCCCCAACATCTGGCCGGACCGGCCGAAGGGCATGCCCGGGGTGTGGGAGGCCTACTACCGCGAGATGACGCGCCTCTCCGCCGACATCATGCGGATTTTCGCCGTGGCGCTGGACATGCCCGAGGACTTCTTCCGGGCCAAGATCGACGAGCACATCACCAACTTCAGCGCCATCTACTACCCGTCGCAGCAGGATGCGCCGCTGCCGGAGCAGCTTCGCGGCGGCGCCCATACCGATTACGGCAGCCTGACGCTGGTGCACTGCGACACCGCCGTGGGCGGGCTGCAGATTCAGACCGAATCGGGCGCGTGGGAGGACGTGCCCTGGTTCCCGGACAGCTTCTCGGTCAACCTCGGCGACCTGATGGCCGAGTGGACCAACGACCGCTGGCGCTCGACCATGCACCGCATCGCCAATCCGCCCCGCGACAAGGCGCACCTCGACAGGCTGTCGCTGATCTTCTTTCATCAACCCAACTACGACGCCGAGATCGAGTGCCTGCCGAGCTGCGTGAGCGCAGACAATCCGGCGCGCTACGGGCGCACGACCTCGGGCGATCACATCACGATGAAGCTCACCAAACAGCGCGCGCCGGGGCTGGAGGCGGAGGCGACCGGCGAGTCGGCAGGGCGCCCGAAGGCGTGGCTCTATCCGCCGAAGGAGGAGGCAGAGGAGCGCGCGGGCTGAGGGCCGCGGCGCGTCATTCACCCAAACGTGATTGGCCTTGCGATTTTGTCAGGTGCCCCCGGTGCTAGTATCGCGCCATGTCAAAGATGATGAAATTCAGTGCTCTACTCATCGCCGCGGCGCTTGCCCTCGTGCCGCTGTCGGCGCGCGCGGACGACCCCAAGGTGGTCCTGGAGCTGTTCACCTCCCAGGGGTGCTCGTCGTGCCCGTCGGCCGATGCTCATCTAGGGGAACTGGCGGCGACGCGGGACGACGTGGTCGCGCTCTCGTTCCACGTCGACTACTGGAACTACATCGGCTGGGAAGACCGGTTCGCGACCGAGGAGACGACGACGCGGCAGCGGGACTACGGGCGCGCGCTGGGTATCGCCTACATCTATACGCCGCAGCTCGTGATCGACGGCAAGCGCCACGTGGTGGGGTCCAACAAGGGCGCGGTAAACAAGGCGATCGCGGTCTCGAAGAAGACGAAGGCGAGGCGGGTGCCGGTGGCGCTCTCGGCGAATGGCTCCGGCAGCCTCACGGTCAGGATAGGCGGGTCGAACGGTTACCGTGGGGCCGCAACAATCTGGCTGATCTCCGTCGATCGCAAGCACACGACCTCGGTCGATGCCGGCGAGAACCGGGGCAGGACGCTGGTCAACCACAACGTGGTGCGCGACTTCCGCTCCATCGGCAGATGGACCGGCAAGGCCATGACCCTCCAACTCGGGCCTGACGAACTAGCGAGCGCCCGAGGCATGGGCGACGGCTGCGCCGTCCTGGTTCAAGGCAATCGCGGCAAGGGCCGCATCATGGGTGCGGATATCGTCTGGCTCGACGAAAGCTGACGGGCAGGCAAGTCAGCTCGTTCACAAGCCGAGGCAGCTACTCTGCCAACGCTCGCGACACCAGGCCCGAGAGGCGCTTGGTGAAGGCCGAGGGGTCGGGCACCGGCTCGCCTTCAAGGATCAGCGCCTGATCCATCAGCAGGTGCGCGGCGTCCTCAAGCGCCTCGGACGCCCCCCTCTGACCGACCATCCGGGCCAGCGCGCGGGTCAGATCGTGTGACGGGTTGATCTCGAGCACGCGCTTTTGCTCCGGCAGCTCGTGCTTGTGCTGTCGCAGCAGCCGCTCCAGGTGCATGTCGAGATCGCCTTCGTCGGCGACGAGGCAGACCGGGCTGTCTGTCAGGCGCTCGGAGGTCCGCACGTCCTTCACGGCGTCGGCCAGCGTCAGCTTCACCAGCGCGATCAGCTTGTCCATCTCGCCGGGCGGCGTGGCGTCGGCCTCGTCCGGCCTAGCCTCGTCGCTCACCGCGAACTTGTCCAGGTCCGCTGCGCCCTGGGTGACCGAGCGGAAGGGCTTCTCCCTGTACGAGCCGACCACGGGCAGCCAGAACTGATCGACCGGGTCGACCATGAGCAGCACGTCGATGCCGCGCGCGCGGAAGCCTTCGATCTGGGGGCTGCGGCGCAGCGCGTCCGCGTCCTCCCCACTCATGTAGTAGATGGCCTCCTGCTGCTCCGGCATCGCGTCCACGTAGTCGTCGAGCGAGAGCCAGCGATCGCCGCCGCCCGTGGAGCGGAAGCGGACGAGGGGAAGCAGCCGGTCCTTCTGCTCGGCATCCTCGTAGAGCCCTTCCTTCAGGACCGCGCCGAAGTTCTCCCAGAACGACGCGTATTCCTCGGGGGTCTTCTTGGCGCGCTTCTCAAGCTCGGAGAACACGCGCTTGACCAGGCCGGTCCTGATCTTCGCGAGGATCGGGTCGTTCTGCAGCGTCTCGCGGCTGACGTTGAGCGCGAGATCGGCCGAATCCACCACGCCCCGCATGAAGCGGAGGTAGGGCGGAATCAGCCCCTCGCACTCGTCGGTGATGAAGACCCGGCGGACGTAGAGCCGGACCCGGTGCCGGCGGATCGGGTCGAACAGATCGAAGGGCGTGGTGTCGGGCACAAAGAGCAGCGCGGTATACTCGATTCGCCCCTCGGCGTGCAGGTGGATGGTGTGCCAGGGGTCGCCCGGCATGTGGGCGATGTGGTGGTAGAACTCGCGGTACTGGTCTTCGTCGATGTCGCTCCTCGGCCGGCTCCAGAGCGCCGAGCCCTCGTTGACCATCTCCTTTTGGCCGCTCTCGTTCTCGAGCCAGATCGGCAGGCCGACGTGGTCGGAGTATGCCTTGACGACGGTGCGGATGCGGAGCGGCTCCAGGAACTCGCGCGCGTCCTTGCGCAGGTGGAGCTCGATCCTGGTGCCGCGGGCGGCGTCGGCTTCAGGCGCGATGGAGAACGTGCCGGTTCCGTCCGAGCGCCAGCGCCAGCCCTCGGCCTCGTCTGCCCGGCGAGTCACGACCTCGACGCGTTTCGCCACCATGAAGGACGAATAGAAGCCGACGCCGAACTGGCCGATGAGGCCGGCGGCCGCGCTGTCCTGTCTCTCCTGCTCACCCTGCTCGCTCTGCTCGTCCTGGCTGTCGCCGGTCTGCGACTCGGCCATCTGCTTGACGAAGGCCTCGGTGCCGGAGCGCGCGATGGTGCCGAGGTTGTCGATCAGCTCCTGGCGGTTCATGCCGATGCCGTTGTCGGCCACGACCAGGACGCTGCTCTTGCTGTCCGGCGTGATGGTCACCGCGAGCGCGGCATCGTCTCCCAGCAGCTCGGGCTGCGTGATCGCCGAGTAGCGCAGCTTGTCGCAGGCGTCGGACGCGTTCGAGATCAACTCGCGCAGGAAGATTTCCTTGTCGCGATAGAGCGAGTTGGCCATGAGGCCGAGCAGCTTGCTGACCTCGGCCTGGAACGCGTGGCGCTCCCCGTTGGATTTCGCCATCAGCCCCTCCGATACACCGATTCGGCGACGAGTCGGAGCGCTATATGTGACGAAGCGGCGCGAGGTTCAAGCCCACGCTCGCTCGTTCGGGGCTACAACCGCAGGCTCGTCCTGATGCCGCCTGCAGTCGGTCGCAATGCGGGGCTGAAGGGGAGTTATTTCAGCTCATTGAGCTGGTCGCCGTCGAGGACTCGCTCGACGGTGCCTCCATCACCGATTTCATACCCTCCATCGCCCAGCCGGACCATTCGATCGCAATACTCTTTAGGGCTGACGGGCAGGGTGGGATAATTGAAGCAAACTCCTTCTTGATCGTCGAGAAAATACGTTCCCTCGAAGCTGAATGCCATTGCCATGAAGTCCGGCTTCGCCTTCATCTTCACGGTTCCATCGGCAGAGAAATACTCGGCTCGACTCACCTTGCTCGCTTCGGTTCTGACAAAAACAGTGTTGCCCTCGATAAGCGCCTGAACTTCGGCGACGGTCATCTCTCCGGCCGGCGCAGCAGCCTCTTGAGTGGCCGCATCCGGAGCGGCAGCTTCCTCTACTGGCGCAGCCATCATTAGCGGCTGGCACGCCGCAACGGCGAGACCAAGGGCAGTGGCCGTCAATCCGGCGGCCGCAATTTTCGTGAGGTGCGCCATCTGATTACCTCCCTGAGGTCTGATGGTGTGAGCCATGATTGTTCATTCTATCCGACCCTGGGCGTCGGCATAGCCACGATTGGGGAGGGGAAGAGGCAGTGCCATGACGTGGGTTCATGGGGTTGCCAAATCGGCCATGACCGCGAATCCTTCCGCCATGATTCGGCACGACGCCGAAAACGCCGCCGTCACCGCATTGCTCGGCCCGACCAACACGGGCAAGACCCATCTGGCGGTCGAGCGCATGCTGGCCCATCGCACCGGGATGATGGGCTTCCCGCTCCGCCTCCTCGCCCGCGAGGTCTACGATCGGGTGGTCGAGGAGAAGGGGGAGCAAGCCGTCGCCCTGGTGACCGGCGAAGAGCGGTGGATCCCGGAGCAGCCCCGTTACTTCGTCTGCACCGTCGAGTCGATGCCCCTGGACAGGCAGGTCGAGTTCGTCGGCGTGGACGAGATCCAGCTGGCGGGCGACCGCGAGCGCGGCCACGTCTTCACCGACCGGCTGCTGCGCGCGCGGGGCACGGCGGAGACCATGTTCCTCGGTGCTGACACCATGCGGCCGCTGATCCGCACGCTCGTCCCCGAGGCACGGTTCACGAGCCGCCCCCGGCTCTCCACCCTCGCACACGAGGGCCACTGCAAGCTCGCGCGGATCAAGCCTCGCAACGCGGTCATCGCCTTCTCGACCGAATCCGTCTACGCGCTTGCCGAGCGAATTCGGGGGCTGCGAGGCGGATGCGCCGTGGTGCTGGGGGCGCTGAGCCCGCGCACGCGCAACGCGCAGGTGGGTCTCTACCAGGCGGGCGAGGTGGATAGCCTGGTCGCGACCGATGCCATCGGCATGGGGCTCAACCTAGACCTGGATCACGTCGCGTTCTCGGCATATCAGAAGTTCGACGGACGCACGACCAGGATGCTCACGTCCGCGGAGATCGCGCAGATCGCCGGCCGCGCCGGCCGCCACCTCACGGACGGCAGCTTCGGCACGACCGGCGGTATCGAACCTTTCGAGCCCTCCCTCGTGCAGGCGGTCGAGAATCACCGGTTTCCGCCGGTGCGCCGCGCCTATTGGCGCAACGCCGAGCTTTCATTCGGGTCGCTGCCGGAGCTGGCCGAGTCGCTGGCCGCGCCGCCGCCTGTGCCCGGTCTACGGCGGACCCACGATGCGGACGACCATCGCACGCTGCTCGTATTGGCCCGCGATCCGGCGATCGCGGAGACGCTGACCGGTGCCGAGCGTGTCGCGCTGCTCTGGGAGGCCTGCCAGATCCCCGATTTTCGGAAGACCCTGACGGAGGATCACGTCGGACTGGTGCGCCGAATCTACCTTTCCCTGGTCGAGAACGGGCGCTTGCCGCCGGACTGGGTCGGCCGTTCGATCGATCGGCTGGCGCCCACCGAGGGCGACATCGACACGCTGACCGCCCGGATCAGCCATGTGCGGACCTGGACCTACGTGTCCCATCGCGCAGATTGGGTGGATGACGCGCGTGGGTGGCAGGAGCGCACGCGCTCGCTTGAGGACGCGCTCTCCGACGCTCTCCATGCGCGGCTGACCGAGCTCTTCGTCAATCGGAGGGCGCGGCAGGGCCGTCTCGGCAGGCGTGGGGACGAGGCGCTCTTCGCGCTCGTGGGCGAGGGTGGGGCCGTGACGGTGGAAGGCGAGCGGGCCGGCGTCTTTGACGGCTTTCGCTTTCGACCGGATGCGGAAGCCGAGCGCAGTCGCGAAGTTCTCGCAGCAGCCAACCGCGTGGTCGAGCGCGAGGTGGCGCGACGGGTCGCGGCCGCGGTGGCGGATGGCGACGATGCGTTCACGCTCGGGCTCGAGGCAGGGCGGGAGGAAGCGCCCCGCTGGGGCGAGATCGCCTGGCAGGGTGCCGCCATCGCTCGCCTCGGGCAGGGCGACACGCCGCTCCGCCCGCAGATCGCTTTGATCGGCGAGGATCATTTGAGCGCGGCACAGCGCGAGCGCGTGCGTCGGCGCCTTCAGTCGTGGCTCGATCGTCGGATCGAGCGCGACGCAGGCCCCCTGGTGTCGCTGCGCGAGGCGGCGCTGGAGGGCTCGGCCCGCGGCGTCGCCTTCGCGTTGAGCGAGGCGCTCGGCTGCGTGCCCAGGCGCTCGCTCAGCCCCCAGATCGCCGCGCTGGACGATGCCGGGCGACGCGCGCTCGCCGAGGCAGGCGTGAGGCTTGGCGCGCTCAGCGTGTTCATGCCTTCCATGCTGAAACCGGCGCGCTCGCGCTTCGCAGGCCTGCTTTGGTGGGCCTGGAGCGGCGCCGGCACACCGCCGCCCATGCCGGGCTCGGCGGTCTCGATGGACCGCGACCCGGCCGTGCCCGACGCGTGTTACGCGGCGCTCGGTCTGGTTCCCCTGGGCTCGCAGGTGGTCCGGGCCGACATCGCGGAGCGCCTCGCCGCGCGGCTGCGCAAGGCAGCCCGCAAGGAGCCCTTCGCCGTCGACTCCGGCTTGCTCAAGCTGGCCGCGTGCAAGCGCGCCAAGTTCGACGACATTCTCGCCGGCCTCGGCTACACCGCGGTGGGGCTCGGCACCGACGGTCTGCCGCGCTATGGGCGAAGCAGCGAGCGCCCGGCCCGGTCGGCAGAGAGGACGCGCCGCAAGAGGCGGGGGGTGGATCCCGATTCTCCCTTCGCGAAGCTCCGCGTGCTTGCCTCCGGCACCGCGCGCCAGTCGTGACGCGCGACGCGCCCGCTCTCGCCGCAAGCCGGCTGGACAAATGGCTCTGGTATGCGCGTTTCTTCAAGACGCGGGGGCTCGCGCAGAAGGCCTGCGAGACGGGACGCATTCGCGTCAACGGCCGCCGCATCACCAAGGCGCACCGGACTGTCGGCCCCGGTGACGTGCTCACCTTCGTGCAGGGCAGGATGGTGAGAATCGTGAGAATCCTGGCAGTTGCGGAGCGGCGCGGGCCTGCGCCCGAGGCACGGAAACTCTACGAGGAAATTGAGCAGGAGTAAGACAGACTTGGTATGACGGAGCGCGCTCGGGCGCCCCTTGAGTCGGTCGCCGCCGGTATGATACGCAGCGCCCGTGATCGACAGAATCAAGTCGCTTCTGAGCGGTGCCGGCGCGGTGGGTGCCGAGCCAGCCGAACCCGACGACGTCCCGAAGCTCGCGGCGGCGGCGCTTCTGGTCGAGGCGGCGTGCATGGACGGGGACTTCGACGGCGACGAGCGTGACGCAATCTGTGCGTCTCTGGGCGCGCATTTCGGACTTAACGATGCAGAGGCCGACACCCTGATCGAAGAGGCAGAGGCCGTCCATCATGAGGCGACCGATCTTCACCGCTTCACGCGGGCCATCAACGACCGCTACGACCATGCGGATCGTCTCGCAGTGATGGAGATGCTGTGGGAGGTGGTTTATGCTGACGGCAGGCTTCACGCATACGAAGCCAACCTGATTCGCCGCGTCGGCGGCTTGCTTCACATCACGGACCGGGAACGGGGAGAAGCGCGCAAACGTGTCCTCGCCCGCGTCGGACAGGGAGCGGAGCGAGCGGCTGCCACGTGAGCAGGCGGCCGCGGCGCACGCACGAGCGAAGCACGGAGCACAAAGCGAATGACGTATCTGGTGACCGAGTCCTGCATTCGGTGCAAGTACATGGACTGCATCGAAGTGTGCCCGGTGGATTGCTTCTATGAAGGCGAGAACATGCTGGTGATCCACCCGGACGAGTGCATCGACTGCGGCGTGTGCGAGCCGGA
>JAPPKP010000121.1 GCA_028819955.1 Rhodospirillaceae bacterium
CGTCATCGATGAAGCTCGTTGCCGGGAACAGCAACCGGCCGCTGGCTGAGGCGATCGCGTCGGCGCTCGGCATCGGTTTGACTCGAGCCTCGATCCGCCGCTTCTCCGATTCCGAGATCTTCGTGGAGATCCTCGAGAACGTACGCGGCGAGGACGTGTTCCTGATTCAATCGACGTCGACGCCGGCCAACGACAACCTGATGGAGTTGCTGATCTGCCTCGATGCCCTGAAGCGCGCCTCGGCGCGGCGGGTGACCGCGGTGGTCCCCTACTTCGGCTATGCGCGGCAGGATCGAAAATCGTCGCCGCGCACACCGATCTCGGCCAAGCTGGTCGCCAACCTGGTCGAGGCGAGCGGCGCCAACCGGGTTCTCACGCTCGACCTGCACGCCGGCCAGATCCAGGGCTTCTTCGATATTCCGGTGGACAATCTCTACGCGGCACCGGTGATGGTCGACGACATCAGGCTGAACTACAACAACGAGCCCCTGATGTTCGTCTCGCCCGATGTGGGCGGCGTGCTGCGGGCGCGGGCCATGGCCAAGCGCTTCGATGCCGATCTCTCGATCGTAGACAAGCGGCGCGAGCGCGCGGGCCAATCGGAAGTCATGAACATCATCGGCGACGTCGAGGGCCGGCGCTGCATTATCGTGGACGACATCGTCGATTCGGCCGGGACCCTCTGCAACGCAGCCGCGGCGCTCAAGGAAGCGGGCGCGAAGGCGGTCCACGGCTATGTCTCTCACGCGGTGCTATCGGGCGAGGCAGTAGCACGGGTCTCGTCGTCGGAGCTCGAGTCGCTGGTCGTGACGGACACAATTCAGACTACAGAAGCCGTAAAGGGCGCGGAGAATATCCGCGTGCTGCCGATCGCGACGTTGATGGCCGAATCGATTCTCCGCATCAGCTCGGAGACCTCGGTTTCGAGCCTCTTCGACTGACGCGCGCGACCAGAATACCGGAGACACCTGACCATGAGTGACCAGGCAACCATCGAGGCACTGCCGCGCGAGCCGCGCGGCAAGGGAGGCGCGCGGGCGCTCAGGCGCGAGGGCCGCACGCCGGCCATCGTTTACGGCGGCGGCGCGGATCCGCTCTCCGTCTCGCTTGACTACAACGTGCTGGAGCGCGAGCTGGGCCGCCGGGGCTTCTTCGGCCGGCTCTACGATCTCAAGGTCAACGGTGACGTGGTTCGGGTGCTGGCCCGCGACGTTCAGGTCGACCCGGTCACCGACGCGCCGATCCACATCGACTTCATCCGCTACGTCGCGGGCGCGACACTCGCGGTCTCGGTCGGGGTCCACTTCGAGGGCCAGGAGGAATGCGAGGGCCTGAAACGCGGCGGCGTGCTGAACATCGTCCGCCACGAGGTCGAGCTCATGTGCCCGCTCGAGGCGATCCCCGAGGTTATCGTGGCCGACATCTCCGCATGCGAGATCGGCGACAGCATCCATATCAGCCACATCGAGCTTCCGGAGGGCGTCACGCCCACCATCACCGATCGCGACTTCACCGTCGCCACCATCGCCGCGCCCACCGTCGCCGTCGAGCCCACCGAGGACGAGGAAGGCGAAGAGGGCGAGGAGGAGGAAGGCGCCGAGGGTGCGGCAGAGGATGCCGAGGCGGCGCCGGCCGAGGAAGGCGAGGAGTCGTAGGACGGCCTTCTTCCGCCGCTCCCGCGCCTCCCAGGGGGGCGCCCCTGCCCGCCTGCTGGTCGGCCTGGGCAATCCCGGTGCCGATGCCGCCCGGCATCGTCACAACGTCGGATTCATGGCGCTCGGCGCGCTGGCAACGGCGCACGGCTTCGGCGCATTCAAGCGGCGCACGCGCTTCCACGGCGAGATCGCCGAGGGCCGCGTGGGCGACGAGCCAGTGCTCGCGCTCAAGCCTCAGACCTACATGAACGACTCGGGCCGCGCGGTGGGCGCTGCCATGCGCTTTCACCGCCTCGAGCCGGCGGCCGTCATCGTCCTGCACGACGAGGTCGATCTCGCCGCCGGCAAGGTGCGGGCCAAGTGCGGCGGCGGGGTCGCCGGCCACAACGGGCTCAGGAACATCCGCGCCCACATCGGCGCCGAGTTCTGGCGGGTGCGGATCGGAATCGGTCACCCCGGCGATCGCGACCGCATGACCGGCCACGTGCTCTCCAGCTTCGGCGCGTCGGACCGTGCCTGGCTCGATCCGACCCTCGACGCCATCGTCGATGCCTTTCCGTTGCTCATGGCGGGCGACGCCGGCGCCTTCATGAGCCGCGTCGCGCTCCTCGCTCCGCCGCCGGGATCGCGGCCGGCGCAGGAAGACGGCGAAACGCCCTCAGGACCATCGGGTGGGATTTAAGTGCGGCATCGTGGGCCTGCCCAACGTGGGCAAGTCCACGCTCTTCAACGCGCTGGTCGCGAGCGGCGCGGCCGAGGTCGGCAACTACCCCTTCTGCACCGTGGACCCCAACGTGGGGCGCGCGCCGGTGCCGGACCCTGCGCTTCACGAGGTCGCGCGCTTGGCCGGCTCGCGCAAGGTCGTGCCGAGCGTGCTGGAGGTGGTGGATATCGCCGGCCTCGTCGAAGGCGCCAGCAAGGGCGAGGGACTCGGCAATCGTTTCCTGGGCCACGTGCGCGAGGTGGATGCCCTGCTCCACCTGGTTCGCTGCTTCGATGACGAGCAAGTGGCGCACTCCCCCGGCGCGGTCGACCCCCTGCACGACATCGAGCTGATCGAGACCGAGCTCATGCTCGCCGACCTCGAAAGCCTGGAGCGACAGCGCGAGGGGGCGATCAAACGCGCCCGCGGCGGTGACAAGGAGGCGAAGGATCGGCTCGCGGCGATCGAGCCGGCGCTCGCCCTGCTGGAGAGCGGACGCCCGGCGCGCGCGCTCGACCTGCCCGATGAGACAACCGAGCGCGAGTTCTCGACCCTCAACCTGCTGAGTGCCAAGCCGGTGCTCTATGTCAGCAATGTCGAGGAGGCGAGCGCGGCGACCGGCAATGCGTTGAGCCAGGCCGTCGCCGCCCGTGCCACCGCCGCCGGCGCCCAGCATGTCGTGGTCTCGGCCGCGCTCGAAGCCGAGATCGCCCTGCTCGAGGACCCGGCGGAGACGAGCGAGTTCCTCGAGGCCCTCGGACTCCAAGGGCCGGGCCTGGAGCGCGTGATCCACGCCGGCCATCGCCTGCTCGGCCTGATCCGCTTCCTCACCGCGACCGAGACCGAGGCGCGAGCCTGGCCGATCGTCGAGGGCAGCACGGCTGTCGAGGCGGCCGGCCGCATCCATACTGACTTTGCACGCGGCTTCATCTGCGCCGAGACCATCGCGGCGGACGAGCTCATTGTGCTCGGCGGCGAGCAGGCCGCCCGCAGCGCCGGGCGCATGCGCCAGGAGGGGCGTGCCTACGCGGTGCGCGACGGCGACGTCATGCATTTCCGCTTCAACCTCTGACGCCCCTACGATTGGCGCAGCTATGTCCCATCTGCTATGTGGAGTTCCAGCGCGCGGATGGGCGCGGAGCCATGGAGGATCAGGGAGGCACCCCCGATGGGCGCAGCTGTCCAGCTGACTGCGGACGATGGTCACGTTCTCAACGCATACCGGGCTGCGCCCGATGGCGAGCCGCGTGCGGGCCTCGTGCTCGTGCAGGAGATTTTCGGGGTCAACAGCCACATCAGAGGCGTCTGCGACGACTACGCGGCCCAGGGCTTCCTCGTCCTTGCGCCGTGCCTGTTCGACCGCAAGGAGCCGGGGATCGAGCTCGGCTACAGCGCCGAGACGGTCGATGAGGGGCGCGCGCTCAAGGGCGACATCGGTTGGGACGGCCCGGTCATGGACATCAAGGCCGGCGTCGACGCCCTCGAAGGCGCGCCGAACGTGGTCGTGGTGGGCTATTGCTGGGGCGGCTCGCTCGCCTGGCTCGCCGCATGCCGGCTCGAGATCGACGCGGCGGTTGGCTACTACGGCGGCCAGATCATCGAGTTCGTTGGCGAGACTCCCACCTGCCCGACGATGCTCCACTTCGGCACCGAGGATGCGGGCATCCCGATGGCCGACGTGGATGAGATCACGACGACCCACCCCGACGTCACGGTTCACGTTTATCAGGGCGCCGGCCACGGCTTCAATTGCGACCAGCGGGCGGACTACCACCCGGATGCCGCCGCGCTCGCACGTGACCGATCCCTCGCCCACCTCGCACGCCATATCGGCTAGCACGCGTCCGTGGCCGACCAGTCCACCCCGGTCCGCCTCGGCGTCATCGGCGGCAGCGGCCTCTACGAAATCGAGGGCCTGAGAGAGGTCGAGCGGATCGACGTCCGCTCGCCGTTCGGCACACCGTCTGATTCCCTCCTGTTTGGCCGCCTCGCGGATACCGAGATGGTGTTCCTGCCGCGTCACGGCCGCGGCCACCCACTGCCGCCCGGCGCGGTCGACTACCGCGCCAACGTCGATGCGCTCAAGCGCGCGGGCGTCACCGACATCGTCTCATTGAGCGCAGTAGGCAGCCTGCGGGAGGACATCGCACCCGGCGACTTCGTCCTCGTCGACCAGTTCATCGACCGCACCTTCGCACGCGAGAAGAGCTTTTTCGGCGCCGGACTCGCGGCCCACGTCTCCATGGCCGAACCGGTGTGCCCTCGCCTCGGCGGCCATCTGATGAAGGCCGGCGAGAGCCTCGGCCTCAGTATCGTCCAAGGCGGCACCTACCTCGCGATGGAGGGACCGCAGTTCTCGACGGTGGCCGAATCGGAGCTCTACCGGCAGTGGGGCTGTGCGGTGATCGGCATGACCAACATGCCCGAGGCCAAGCTCGCCCGCGAGGCGGAGATTTGCTACGCGACCGTCGCCATGGTGACCGACTACGACTGCTGGCACCCGGATCACGCCGCCGTCACGGTCGAAGCGATCGTGCGGACCCTGCAGGAGAACGCCGCCGCCGCCCGCCGCCTGGTCGCGGCACTGGGAGAGGCGCTCGCCGCCCGCCGCGAGCCTTGCGCCGCCGGCTGCGACCGGGCGCTCGAGAATGCGGTGATTACCGCACCCGAAGCCAGGGACCCGGCGATGGTGAAGCGCCTCGACGCCGTCGCCGGCCGCGTGCTGGGTTAGCGGCTCCGCTCCACCTCGACCCCCACGCCGCCCGCATCCGGGTAGAGGTCCAGCTTTTCGACCCGCACCCACACGCCGCGCACGCGCTGATTGGCGAGGCAAAGCCCGACGATTCGGTCGGCCAGGGTCTCCACCAGATTGATATGGCCGCCGGCAACGATGGCGCGAATGCCGTCCACGATGGTCTCGTAGGAGACGACGTTGGCGATGCTGTCCTCGATCGGCCCCTCGTCGTCCGTGACCCGCGCACGGACGTTGATCCGCACCCGCTGCGTGCCGTGGCGCTCGTGCTCGTGAACTCCGATCGAGCAGGGCAGGACGAGGTCGCGGATCAACAGGTGGCGCCGTGTGGCTGCCGCCGCGCCCGGCGCAGGGGTCTCCCCGCTCATTCCAGGATTTCTTTCCCCTGCGGCATCGCCCAGCCGAGGTGCTGACCGCTGTCCAGAGCGATCATCTGCCCGGTGAGTGCCCGCGCCGACAGGATGAAGCGAACACCTTCGGCAATGTTGCCGGGCGCCACGGGACGCTGCAGCGGCGTGGCTTCGTATTGCGCAGCGAAGTGCTCCGGGCTCTGGCGCGCGCTCGGCAGGGTCGGGCCGGGGCCGATGCCGTTCACCCGGATGCGGGGCGCCAGCGCGAGCGCCGCGGTCTGCGTGAGCGTCCAGAGCCCTGCCTTGCTCAGCGTGTAGGACATGAAGTGCGGCGTGAGGCTCCAGACGCGCTGGTCGAGCATGTTGACGATGCAGCCCTCCGCCTCGCCTGGCAATGCCGCCGCAAACTTCTGCATCAGCACGAAGGGCGCGCGCAGATTGACCGCCATGTGGAGCTCCCAGCTCGCGCGGGTTGCGCTTTGCAGGTCGTCATTCTCGAATGGGGAGGCGTTGTTGACGAGGCAGCCGAGCGGCCCCAGCGCCTCCGTCGCGCGCGCCACCAAAGTCTCGACCTCGGCCTCTTCGGCGAGGTCGGCCCTGAGCGCCACCGCGCGGCCGCCGGCGCCTTCGATGCCCGCAACGACATCTTTGGCGGCGTCGCCGGATTCGTGATGGTGCACCGCGACCGCCCAGCCGTCGTGCGCCAGGGCCTCGGCGATGATGCGGCCGATACGCACCGCAGCCCCGGTGACCAGCGCCGCCCGTGGCATTGAGTCAGACACGGTCATCGCTTGCGTTCGACCTATCCGCTCGCCTCGCGCCGCCTCGCCTCTTGCTCGTAAAAGCGAAAGACCATGTCGGTCAGCGTCACGAAGCCCACCGCCTCGTTTCCGTCCACCACCACACTACGCGACAGGCCGAAGCGGCCGAGGAGACGGATCGCGTACTTGATTTCCATGTCGGCGCTGATGGTGAGCACCGGCTTCGACATGATCTCGTAGACATTCACCCGGTCCGGCGAGCGGTTACCCGCGATCACCTTGTTGGCGATGTCGGAGACCACGACCATGCCGTATTCGTCGCCGGGCCGGCGGCGCTCGACCACGAGCGAGTACACATTGCTCTCGCGCATCAGCTCCAGCGCTTCGTGAACCGTGGCCATGCCGTCGATCGGTGCCGGCATGGGCGACATCACCGCACGCACCGTATTGAATTGAGCCGCGGCACCCTGCGGCGCCGCCGTCGCTGTGCTCGCCTTTCTGCTCATATCTGGTCCTCGATCTCGTGCTTGATCTCGGCGATCTGATGGGAAAGACCGATCGCGTCTTCGATGGCAACCTGGAACGCGATTCCTGTCCCGGACTTCTCCTCGAAGGCCCCGGCCGTCGCTATACCCTCGAGAATCGCCCGGCTCATGTGTTCCTCGACCAGGAACAGCAGGATGTCCCGCTGGCCGGTCAGTCTCAAGCCGAGAAAACTCTGCTGCGGCTGGAGCCCCTCGCCGCGGCAGCCGGTAACGATTGTCGCACCGGTTGCGCCGCTGCGACGTCCGGCGGCGAGAACGGCTTCGGTCTCGCCCGAGTCCACGAGCGCCATGATCAGCTTGAAGCGCATTGTCTAAGTTCCTTTCCCGGATAGTCGGCGCTTGCGCCTGGCTTCGAGCGCTGACGAGAGCTGGGCGAAACCTAACACCGCGATGACGGCAAAAACGCAAGCGAAGGCGATGAGGCCGAAGCCGTCGAGCAACGCGCTGCGCCCCGGCACGTTGGCGGCAAGGCCGAGGCCGATGGCGACGACCAGCGGCACGGTCACGGTCGACGACGTGACGCCGCCGGAATCGTAAGCGAGTGCGATGATGCTGCGCGAGGAGAATATCGTCAGCAGGATCACGATGACGTAGGAGGCCATGAACAGATAGTGGAGCGGCACCCCGGTGACGATACGGACGGTCCCGAGCCCGACGCCGACCGCCACGCCCACGGCCACCGCGATCCGCAAGCCCCAGGGCCTGATCGTCCCACCCGAGACGGCGCCGGCCTTCCGCGCAACGGCCATGAGCGACGGCTCCGCGATGGTGGTGCCGAAGCCGATGGCCGCCGCAAAGGCGTAGATCCAGCCGTAGTCGAGCCAGTGAGCGGTCGCCCCCGCCGCGAGGCCGAGAAACGCCGGGTCGGTCAGTTGAGCCGCCATCGTCTTGCCGAGGGGGAAGAGCGCCTCCTCCAGCCCGATGAGGAACAGCACCAGCCCGATCACCACGTACACGAAGCCGATCACCACCCGGCCCAGATTCGCCGGGCGCCGGCGCAGGACGACGAATTGGAAGAACAACACGAGGGCGATCAGCGGCACGATGTCGCGCACCGTATCGAGGCCGGCGGAAATCAAGAGAGGGATTAGCTCCATCGTGCCGCGCCTCAGACCACCATGCCGAAGACGAGCACGAAGATGATCGGCGTCAGGCTCGCGTAGGCGATGAGGCCGAACCCGTCGATCAGGGGGTTGCGCCCGCGAATCGACGCAGCCAGGCCGACGCCGAGGGCCGTCACCATGGGCACGGTGATGGTGGACGTCGTGACCCCGCCGGAATCGTATGCGATCCCGACGATCTCGTCCGGCGCCAGGAACGTGAGACCGACGGCGATGATGTAGCCGCCGACGATCCAGTAGTGCAGCGGCCAGCCCTTGAGGATGCGGAGCACGCCGAGCGTGATGCCGACGCCGACCGAGACCGCGACCGTGTAGCGCAGCCCCAGGGCATACGAATCCATGGCGTCCCGGTCGGCAGCGACGACGCCGGCATCGGCGGCCACACGGGCGGCCTCGTCCGTGACGGCGATCAGCGCGGGCTCGGCAACGGTGGTCCCGAAGCCGAGCGCGAAGGCGAAGATGAGAAGCCAGAACAGGCTGCCCTTCTGCGCGAAGCCCTGGGCCAGACCCTCGCCGAGCGGAAAGAGGCCCATCTCCAGACCCTTGATGAAGAGGGCGAGCCCCAGCATCACGAGCACGAGCCCGCCGACGATTCCGCCGAGATTGGGGAACGGCTGGTTCAGGATGGCGATCTGGAAGACCGCCACCACCACGATGATCGGCGCCAGATCGCGAATGGTGCCCAGCACGAGGCCGGCGAAAGAAAGAGGCCCCGCCGTCAGTCGATTCCTCTTCAACCGGTCGAGCGTGCGGGTCACTCGGCGACCGGCCTTGGTCACGGCATCGGCGGGCGCACTCATTGCGACTCGGGTTCCGAATCCCTCGCCATATAAACACATGGCCCCGGCACGCAAAGTCACCCGCCCAACCGGCGCCCCACTCGGGGAATGAGGCCACGGGCGACGGAATCGAGATTGGGGAACAATCCTGCTACGTTTGAGCGGCAGTTGTCGTCACGCACGCGCGACCGAGGGCGGAGAGGCGACGGAACCGCAGGGGGAGACCATGGGGATCGACATCAACTGCGACATGGGCGAGGCCTACAGCATCTACACCTGCGGCGACGA
>JAPPKP010000183.1 GCA_028819955.1 Rhodospirillaceae bacterium
TGCCCTGGCTCAAGCCGATGCTGCTGCTCACAATGATCCTGACCACGATCAACTCGATCATGGCCTTCGACCTGTTCTGGGTCATGACCAGCGGCGGCCCAGGCAGCGCCACCACCGTGTTTGCCTGGATGGGCTACGCCTACGCCTATCACTTCTTCAAGATGGGCGAAGGTGCCGCGATCCTGTTCGTGCTCACCATCCTCTGCCTGATTCTCGCCTGGATCTATCTGAAGCTGTTGTTCCCGTCTCAGGCCAAGTCCAAGGCAGCGATCGGCGGGGAGGCGGAAGAGAGCCTGAGCCGGACCCTGATTCAAATGGTCGCAGGCGCCGGCGATCACGTAGCGACACGGCTGGAGAAGCTGCCGGTCCGCCCGCGCCGCGGCTTGATTCCGGCGACCGCCCGCCGCCCGCTCGCGCACGCGGCGTTGGCGATCGTGGCCATTCTGATTTTTTGCTGGTCGCTCGGCCCGTTTATCTGGCTGCTGATCATGAGCCTGTCCCCATCGGCGTCCCTGGTGAGGACGCCTCCGACCATCGTCCCCGATGCGCTGACGATCGAGAATTACCGCTTCGTGCTCTTCCCCGGCGGGGTCGAGGACGGCCAGTCGAGCATTCAGGCGACCCGAGTACCGTTCTCCATCTTCAACAGCCTGATCGTCGCGACAGGCGTCACGCTGATCAACCTCGCGCTCGGCACGCTCGCGGGCTACGCCTACGCCCGGCACGGCAAGAGCCGCATCATGAGCGGCACGCTGTGGGGGCTGATGATGACCCGGATGACGCCGAGCCTGGCGCTCATCCTGCCCTTCTTCATCCTCTTCAGATCGCTCGGCCTGATCGACACCCTCTGGGCGCTGATCATCGCCTACTGCAGCCTGATCCTGCCGCTCTCGACCTGGATGATGAAGAGCTACTTCGAGGGGCTGCCCCCCAATCTGGAGCGCGCGGCCCTGGTCGACGGCTGCACGCGGCTGAAGGCGATCTGGAAGATCATCCTGCCGGTGGCGCGGCCAGGCATCGTCGCCACCGGCATCTTCTGCTTTCTGGTCAGCTGGAACGAGTTCATCTTCGCCCTCATTCTGACGGGAAGCCCGAAGGCGCAGACCATCCCGGTCATCATCGCCGGTTTCCTCGTCCAGCTGAGGTTCTACGACTACGGGCCGATGTTCGCGGCCGCCGTGCTCGCGGTCGTGCCCCCGGTGGTCGTCGCCTTCGCCTTCCAGGGCTATCTAGTGCGCGGCATGTTGACAGGCTCGTTGAAGGGATAGGAGGGTCGGCGTGGCCAGCGTCACCTTGCAGAACCTGACCAAGCGCTTCGCCGAGGTGGTCGCGGTGGACAGGCTCAGCCTCTCGATCGAGGACGGCGAGTTCCTGACCCTGCTGGGTCCCTCCGGCTGCGGCAAGAGCACCGCGCTCAACTGCATTGCCGGGCTCGAGCTGATATCGGGCGGCACGATCCTGTTCGACGACGCCGACGTCAGCCGGCTCGAGCCGCACGAGCGCAACGTCGCCATGGTGTTCCAGGATTACGCGCTCTACCCGCATATGAGCGCACGCCAGAACATGAGCTTCGGCCTCAAGCAGCAGAAGATCGAGAGCGCGAAGATTCGTCGTCAGGTCGAGATCGCGGCCGACATGCTCGATCTGGGCGATCTTCTCGAACGGCGCCCTTCGGAGCTCAGCGGCGGCCAGCGCCAGCGGGTGGCGGTCGGCCGCGCCGTGGTGCGCAACCCGTCAGTATTGTTGATGGACGAGCCGCTGTCAAACCTCGACGCCGCGCTCCGGGTGCACACCCGGACCGAGATCAAGCGCCTGCAGCGCGAGCTCAAGGCCACCACCATCTTCGTCACGCACGATCAGGAAGAGGCGATGGTGCTCTCGGACCGGGTGGCCGTCATGCGTCTCGGCGAGCTGCAGCAGGTCGGCCCGCCGATGGAGGTCTACCGCGACCCGAGGAACCTCTTCGTCGCCTCCTTCATCGGCTCGCCGGCGATGAACTTCCTGGAGGCGGAGCTCGCCCGCGGCGACGGGCACATCCAGTGCCGCATCGGCGAGCAGATCCTGGCCCTGCCGCCGGATGTGATCGGCGGCGAGCTTCCCGACAAGGCGATCGTGGGCGTTCGTCCGACGGACCTCATGGTCGGGGCCGAGCGCGAGCTCTCGCTCCAGAGCGAGGTGTTCCTGGTCGAGCCGGTGGGCCCCGTTACTTACGTCGACTGCGACGTCGGCGGCATGGCCGTGACGGCGGTCTGCGACCCCGACAACGCGCCTGCGATCGGCGCCCAGGTCGGGCTCGGCTTCAGCGCCAGCCGGGTCTACCTGTTCGATCCGGAGAGCGAGCAGCGGCTTTAGCGCTTCGGGTGGATCGAGGCACCGAGTCTCGCCGGCCTCGACCGCGAGCAGGCTCGCCGGGACAAGGCGGGGTAGTGCGGGACAGAAGCCACCGCCTGACCTGTGGCGGTCTCTCCGCCAGGTAAAGTGGTAGCTGCGTGAAGCGGCCCACGAGCCGCTTCGGCTACCTCCGAAGTATCTGAGCGCGGCCGACCGAACGAGCGGTGGTGGTTGGCGCAGACGTGGGCTCGGCTGGTTATTCCCGCATCTTGATGATCGAAATGATAGACAGTCTTATTACTGAAAGTTCGACCGAATTCAACGCAACTCATTCCTATTTCCAAGAATAATAGGAATGAATATCGAGAAGACGACGAGTATTTCTCTGCACTATATTAGAGAATGACGGATCTCGATCACTTTACTTCTTGCCACAAGCTGCATAGTGTACTATTACTCTGGCTAGAGGGTGGGGTGGTGATCATTTGTCGACGAAGGGATTGCGGATCGCCCGCAGCCGTTGGCGACGGTCACGTTGGAACGAGTGGAGGAGCAAGTGAAGGGCGACGCGAAGGTCATCGAGTATCTCAACGCGGTGCTCAAGAACGAGCTGACCGCGATCAACCAGTATTTCCTGCACTCGCGAATGCTGGGGAACTGGGGCGTCTCCAGGCTCGCGAAATACGAATACGAACAATCCATCGACGAGATGAAGCACTCGGACGAGCTGATCGAGCGCATCCTGTTCCTCGAGGGCCTGCCCAATCTGCAGGACCTCGGCAAGCTCATGATCGGCGAGGACGTGAAGGAGATCCTCGACTGCGACCTTGCCCTCGAAAACATGGCCATCCCTACCCTGCGGGAGAGTATCGCGCACTGCGAGGCGGTCAGCGACTACGTGACGCGCCACCTGCTGCGCGAGATTCTGGACAGCGAAGAGGAGCACGTCGACTGGCTGGAGACCCAGCTCGAGCTGATCAAGCGGATGGGTCTGGAGAATTACGTGCAGCTGCAGAGCGAGCCGGCCGACGACTGAGCCGGAAACACGGACAGACCTTCGATTATTCGGCGGCTACCGACTCCCGGGTCAGCACGCTCTCGTCAGGCGATTCATCGGCCGGGGCGGCGGTCGCCGCCTGGTCATCGGCCCTGGCACCTGCCACGAGTTCGCGAAGAGCGCGCGCAGCCTCGACGATATCCGCCGGTTTCAGCGCTGCCCAGGCGTGCATTATGGGTGCGCACCCTCGCCGACGGCCCGCTCCCTGATGGGTGCCGCCGGGCTGCCGTGCGGTCGATCTTCGTGAATCCTGTCGATCAGACCCTGGGCGAAGCTCAGGCAGCGCCCGCACTGGGGCCCGTTGCCAAGCTCCTGATAGGCCTTGCGCGCGCAACGGACACCCGCCTGCGCAACGGCGCGGATTTCGCTGTCCCGATACGCGTTGCAGACGCAAACATACATGGCGGCACTCCGCTCTACGCGTCCAATCTTGGAGAGAATGCGAACGAGTGTCAATGAGAATTCGTGTCAGGTGCGTTCTCAGATTTGCGTGCGGCGGGGCACCGACGCGGCAACCAGGTGATTGTCCCAGCGGGCGGCTTCGAAGCCACCGACGGCGAGCGGTCGTGCCGCGCCCGAGCGCGCATCGATGACGACCACGCCGCCCCGCCCGCTGCTGGCCAGGAATTCGCGTGGCTTGGCACCCGGAGCCACGCCGCAGCCGTCGCTCACCTTGGCCGACGACAGGTAGCGCCCTGTGCCGACATCCCAGAACGTCACGAGATTGCCGCGCGGTGCGGAGACGGCGATGGTCCGGCCTCCCGGATCGAAGCACACGCTGCCGCAGTAGTTCTTCATCGCGCGGAGGACGCCGTGGGGTCCATCCAAGAGGCGCAGCCTGCCTTCCCCGCGCTGCAGAGCGACCAGAGGAACGCGGTCGCGCGCCGGCCCCTCGTACTGCATGGCGACCACGACCGTGTCGTCCGGGCTCACGGCCAGATGGCGGATGCCGAGCCGATGCAGGGCGGGGTCGAGCGTCAGCTCCCGCCGAAGCGCGCCGCTTTGCCGGTCGATATGGCAGAGCGACGGCGCCATGGTCGGCAGGTTGAGCTTGACGCGAGGCAAGTCCGGGTGCGTCACGATGCCGCCGTTTGCGACAGCGAGGGTTTCGCCGTCGGAGAGCAGCGCGATCTCGTGCGGGCCGATGCCGCGGGAGGGAAGCTCGCCCACGCGTGTGTAGCCGCGCGCCGCGTCGTAGACGCCGATGACGCCGCGCTCGCCCTCGAAATCGTTCTCGGTGGCGTAGAGCAGCCGCCCGTCCCGGCTGAACACGCCGTGGCCGTAGAAGTGGCGCCCATCGGGTGTCTCTATAGTGCGGACTATAGTGCCGTGCGTAAGGTCCACGACCGACGCGAAGCGGCCGGGGCGCCTGGCGAAATGCACGGCGGTGCATCCCCCGGGGCGAACGGCAAAGGAATGGCCACGGCCCGGCATCGGTAAGTCGAAGAACGAGGAGCCGTCCCACGTAAAGCCGCTGACCCGGTAGCCGCCGCCGGTGTCGGCGCGAGCGCTCAGGTAGAGCGGCGCGTCAGGGGCAACGGCTTCGGTGCGGAACGGCGCCGGCAACAAGGAGCCGGCGAGGCCGCCAGCGAGCAGCCGCAGCGTGGTCCGGCGATCAATCCCCATCGAGAGCGTTGAACCCGACGGCGAGCCCGAGCGCTGGCGCCAGGCGGTCTCTCACGATCTGTTTCAGCGCCTGCACCTGCTTGGCGAGCTTCTTGACCGGAGGGCGACGCGCGGGGTCGGCCGCGGGCTTCTCCACGGGGCCTTCGATTGACCGTGCCGTGGCGAGGGTGAGGCGAAAGGCCTTCCGCATCAGGCGGTCGAGCTTGGGGTCGGCAACGGCCGTGAGCTCGCCCAAGCTTGCACCGCCCTCGCCGAGATAAAGCCCCTGCAAGGCCTCTATGGTCACGACGATGTTGCGCTGCGACCGGCCGCTCAGGCGGGATTCCGCCAGCACCGGGCGGACACCCTTTGCGCTGTCGCCGATAACCGGCTTCAGGTTGATGTCGTAGATCAGCTGCAAGCTGTCGTAGAGCCCCTGGAAGAAGGCCAAGGTGGCCGCGGCATGGTCCTCGAAATGCGGATTGTCAGGCCCCGGCGTGGTCATGAGGCGGTCGAATGCGTCGTCGCCATCCCGCCATTCCGAGAGGATCGCCGATGCCATGGTACGCATGTTCTCTGTCACGGCAGCGAGCAGACTGCAGCCCTTGGCATCGGCGCCGAGGTAGCGCTCGTCGTAAATCAGCACCTCGGCTGCCAGCAACCCCTGGACCGCCACGTTGACCCGCCCGATACGCGCGGCGAGCGCGGCGTCGTCTTCGCCGGCATCGACAAGCTCGGCGACCGCCTCGCTCGCCTTGTTCCGCGCCTGGGGCCAGAAATAGAAGCGAAAGCCGCGCATCCGGGAATCGACCGGGCCGAAACGCAGGTGTTGGACGGCCATCCACGCGTCCATCGCGTCGTGAAAGCCGGCGCGGAGCCGCTCTCGATCGGCGTCGCTCTCCCTGGAGCAATACGCCTCCGCCGCCGAGGTGAAGGCGTCGGTTGCCACCGCCAGCCGCTCGTAGCGCGGCAGCGCGTGGGTCTCCGCCAGGGCGGCATTCACGCGGGCGTAGTCCGCCGGTGCGATCTCCTGCGCGCGCGGGGCGGACGTGGCTCCCACGAGGATCAAACCGATCAGCGTGAGCGACAAGCAAATGCGGTTCATGTCAGCAGACCTGTCGATCAGAGGGAACGCAGGAAGGCAAGCAAGGCCGCGCGCTCCTTGCGTGTCATGGCGACGACGCGCTCCTTCGCGGCCTCCGCCTCGCCGCCGTGCCAGAGGACGGCTTCGAGCAAGTTGCGTGCGCGGCCGTCGTGCAAGAAGAACGTGTGGCCGCTCACGGTCTCCGTGAGCCCGATGCCCCAGAGCGGCGGCGTGCGCCACTCGCGGCTATTGGCCTCGCCTTCGGGCCGGCCGTCGGCGAGCCCTTCGCCCATGTCGTGAAGCAGGAGGTCGGTGTAGGGCCAGATGAGCTGGAAGGACTGCTCTTCCCCGATGGAGTCCCGGCGGGTCACGAACTTGGGCGTGTGGCAACCGGTGCAGTTCGCTTCGTAGAAGAGGCGCTTGCCTTCGAGTACCTGTGGATCGCCGATGTCGCGTCGCGCGGGTACGCCGAGATTGCGCGTATAGAAGGTGAGCAGGTCGAAGAGCGCGGCGCTGGCCTCGACCGTGTTCTCGGCCGAGGCGCCGCCGTGCGGCGCGGCCTGGCAGGCCTCCTGCGCCACGGTGCAGTCGCCGTGCGGGCGCGGGTAGAGCGGAGTCGAAATCCCCACATCGCCGCGAAAGGCCGCCGCCGCCTGCTGCGAGACGGTGGGCTGCCCCGCCTTCCAGCCGAAGCGGCCGAGCATGGGCTGATCGTGCTCGTCGCTCCAGACCAGGTTCGCCCGACCCGAAATGCCATCACCGTCGCGGTCCTCCGGGTCCGCGCCGGCCAGGATGTCGGCGTCGGATATCGCTTCGAGCAGGCCCATGCCGATGACCGGTGGCGCGACGCGAGGCGAGAGCATCGTCTCCGGATGAAGCGGCCCGTAGTGAGGGCCTGAAACGCCGTAGGTGGGCGCGCGCAGGTTGACGACTTCGCCGTCGGCGAGCGTGATGGGTGTCTCTTGATAGGCAATGGTCATCTCGCCCTCGGCGGGCACGCCCTGGATCGAGAAGTTCTGGAGCTGCCCGCCGTAGGTGGGCTCGGGGATGACGCTCTGCCTGCGCTCGCGCAGGGCCGCGCGCTCAGCCTCCGTCTGCGGCGGGACGGAGAGCCGCAGGAACATGGTCTCGGCGCGCTCGCCGGCAGCCGGTGGTCGTCCGCGGCCATCCTTCAAGTGACAGCGCTGACAAGCGCGCGCATTGAAGAGAGGTCCGAGCCCGTCCGACGACGTGGTCGAGCTCGGCGCCGACACCCAGATCTTCCTGAAGATGCCGTTGCCGACCCTGAAGTCGCGCTGGCGTTTGAAAGCCATATTCGCGGAGGGATGCGAAAACGCGTCCCGATTGAGCCGCTTGAATACGGTCGCCTTGCCCGCGGGCCTGCGCTCGTAGGGCTCGGCCTTGGTGAAATCCCGCGTGGGCTGCGTGACTGCGGCGATTCGCGCGCGCTCGCCTTCAGGTTCCGCCGCCGATAGCGCGGTGATTGCGACGATTGTCGAAAGGGCGGTGGCAACCGCAGGCGCGATGTGCGCAAACGCACCCGGCGACCGGTGGCTCAGCGATGCCGGGCGGGATGGCGCCACCCCATTCATTGAGAACCCTTCGCAAAATAGGGGTTGACTGGAAATAAGAACAACTATCAATTGCAATGCATATGCTTGTCAATATCGCCACGCTCGGGGCGGTGGTCGCGGGGGCAACCGATGACGTTTGCAGGATAGACAGGATTGGGCGCGGCGACCGTCGCAGCACGCGCACGGAACGAACCGGCGATGGCGGGCACCTCGGTCGACGCCCCACTTGCTGCGATGAGGACCGTGAAACTCGTGGCCGCGTTCTAGAGCTCTGGAGGAGAGGAGACTGACCATGAAAAATGCACTTGTAGCCCTCGCGGCGCTCGTGGCGCTGCCGGCGTGCACCGTTGCCGCAACGTCCGAGCAAGCCGCCTCAACGCCCGAGGGCGACGTGCTCTCGCACTACGCCGATTTGGCGCATGCGAAATACGAGGACTCCCTGATCACCGCCCGCGCTCTGCAAGGCGCCGTGAACCAGTTCATCGCCGAGCCGACCGAGTCGAACCTCGCGGCAGCGCAGGATGCCTGGCTCGCAGCCCGTGTCCCGTACCAGCAGAGCGAGGTCTACCGCTTCGGCAACGCCATTGTCGACGATTGGGAGGGCAAGGTGAACGCCTGGCCCCTCGACGAGGGTCTCATCGACTATGTCGCGACGAGCTACGGCACGGAGGCGGAAGAGAACCCCGGCTACACAGCCAACGTCGTCGCCAGCTCGAGCTTCACCTTCTCGGGCGAGACCATCGATGCCAGCAGCATCTCCAAGGACCTGCTCGCCGAGACGCTGCACGAGCTCGGTGGTGTGGAGGCCAACGTGGCGACCGGTTACCACGCGGTCGAGTTCCTGCTCTGGGGCCAAGACCTGAACGGCACCGGGCCCGGCGCGGGCGCGCGGCCGGCCAGCGACTTCGATCCGGCCAACTGCACAGCGGGCAATTGCGAGCGTCGAGCCGCCTACCTGCAGACGGCCACCGACCTGCTGATCGACGACCTGGAATGGATGACGGCCCAGTGGGCGCCTGGCGGCGAGGCCCGCGAGGGGCTGGTCGGCGGCGATGCCAGCGATGGAATCGCCACCATCTTCACCGGCATGGGCAGCCTCTCCTACGGCGAGCTCGCCGGCGAGCGCATGCAGCTCGGCCTGCTGCTGCACGACCCGGAGGAGGAGCACGACTGCTTCAGCGACAACACCCACGCCTCTCACTACTACGACGCGCTCG
>JAPPKP010000104.1 GCA_028819955.1 Rhodospirillaceae bacterium
TCTGCGGGCCCAGCGCCTGCAGCCCGGCCTCCCAGAACACGTTGATCTCGGTGCCGGCATATTTCTGTGCCTCGCGCACCGCGATCTCGGCAGCGCTCTCGGCCCAGGCGGCGCTTGAGCCCGCCCCGAGCAGCGCGAGCGCAGCGAGCCCGCCGATTGTGGAACGTATGGACCTGATTGCCATCGATGGTCTCCCCTTGTTCGGCGCGGCGTCGCCGCGCTCTCCTCCAAACTAACGGTTGCCTGCGGCACCCGTCCGTGGGCCGCGGCAAGCCTTGCGGAGCGCGGCGATCCCCTCCGCCAGGCCACGCTGAACCAGCCAACTATCGCCTGAACAGCACAGAAAATCGAAGCCAATCTCGTAGAGCGCGAGACCGGTCTCGGTGTCGTCGTAGATGCGGCCGAGCGACTTGCCATGTTGCGCGCATGCGGCACCAACGCGCTGCATCGCCGCCTGGAAGCGCGGATGGTCGAACCTCGCGGGGATGCCCATGGCGACGGAAAGATCGAAATGGCCGATCCAGATGCCGTCCACGCCCTCGAGCGCGGCGATGGCCTCGATGTCCTCGATCCCCTCCGGCGTCTCGACCTTCGGGAAGAACAGCACGTCCCGGTTGGCGGCGCGGAGCTTGGGCGCCGGCGCGCCGGGGACGTAGCGATCGTGGGTGATGCCCACGGCAACGCCACGCGCGCCCTTCGGCGCGTACCGGACATGATCCAGGATGGCGCGTGCCTCGGCGGCACTGCCGACCTTGGCCGGCTGGATGCCGTCCGCGCCCATGTCGAGCGCACGGGCCACCATGTCGTAGTCGCCGCCGACGGTCGACACGATCACCGGCAGGTCGGCCGCCTGATAGAAGCGCAGCATCCGCTTGAGCTGGTCATAGCCGAAGCCGGAATGCTCCATGTCGAGGAGCGCGTACTCGCAGCCCGCGGCCTTGAGGATCTGTCCCATGCCGGGGCTGTCGAACTCGATCACGAACGTGCCGAATTTGGGCCGCTTCGTGCCCATCATCGCGCGCAGCGCGGCGCTCGGCATGTCTCGCTCCTATCCCTTCCGCCGGGCGGCGAGCGCGGCCTTCAGATCGTCGATGCCTTGGCGCAGCGTCTCCCGCAGCAGCCAGACGTCGCCGGAGTAGGCGATCATGTCGTAGCCCTTGTGGTAGGCGGCGATGCCGGACTCCACATCCTTGACGATGCAGCCGAAGGATTTCTTGTTCTTGACGCAGGCGCGGGCAACCCGCTGCTCTGCTGCCATGACATCGGGGTGGTCGAATTGGCCGGGAAACCCGAGGGCGGTACTGAGATCGAAGTGGCCGATCCAGATGCCGTCGACTCCGTCCGTGGCGGCGATCTCCTCAACGTTCTCAACGCCCGGCCGGGTCTCGACGATCGGGAACACGGAAACCCGGCGGTTGGCGGCACGCATCTTGGTCACCGGCGCGCCGGGCTTGTAACGGTCGTGGGCGACACCGAGCGCCACCCCGCGACGCCCGTGCGGCGGATACTTGGCGTGTGCCACGATGCGCGCAGCCTCCTCGCCCGAGCCCACCATCGGCAGCATGATCCCCTCGGCGCCCATGTCGAGCGCGCGGGCGATGTGGTGATAGTGGCGGGACGGCGGGCGCACGATGGTCGGCAGCTCGGCGGCCTCCATGTAGCGCAGGAGCTGCTTCAGCGTGTCGAAGCCGAAGCCGGAATGCTCCATGTCGAGGAAGAGGAACTGGGCGCCGGCGGACTTGAGGATATGTCCGATGCCGGGCGAGGTCAGCTCGATGATGAGCGTGCCGAACTTGGCGCGCCGCGTCCCCGCCATCTCCTTCAACGTGGTCAGCGCCACCCGCGGTCTCCGCTCTGGCCATCGTGTCGCGCCGTTCGGTGCGTAATTCCGCCAGCGCGGGCCGAATGTTAGCAGCAATGGCGCGGTCCGCCGAATCGGTGTGGGGATGCGGCTTGGCGAGCCGCATTTCGACGTCGCCGGCTTCGGCGCAGGCGAAGACCTCGAAGAGCCGTTCCGGTCGCTATCGGGGCAGGGTCGACGCGTGCGACGCCGATGGGTCCTCTTGGGGGAAAGAGAGGAGGTAACAATCGGTTCAAAATTCTAATGATATTATAATAATTTCTTCACAATTGTCATATGACCAGAGTGATTCCAGCAGGGAGCGCGCCATGGCCTCCTCAGCCAGTCGAGCGATGACGATGTTTGCGGTCACTGTCCTGTTGGGGAGCGTTCTCTCGGCCTGCAGCGATCCCTCGACCGATGGCGATTCCATCGTCGTCGGTGGATTTGTCGCCAGCCCGTTGGGCTCCCGGTACGCGGATGACGGGCAGGACACGCTGGAGAGTCTGGAAGGCCTGGCATTTTCGCCGCTCTCCGTTCACGTCAGACGGGACTATGGGAAGGAAGCGAGAGGCATTGTGTCGCCGGAAGACGACAGCGCCTATATCGAGTCTATTGTGAGAACCAGCACGGGAAAGATCGTCGTCAGCTACGTCTTGAACGGCGAGCGAGTCAGCATCGATTTCGAGACAAGAGACGAACCTTTCTTCGATAGTATTTTCGGCCGAACGAACTACGGGAATTATCAATACGGTGTGCAGCTATATGGAGATATAGGTACCGTCGACAATCCTGCACCGCGAGACTACGTGAGTACAGCTCGATGGTACAGGTCTTTACGCCGGCCTGGAATTACTCCCTACGATGGAGTAGTTTACGAGTTCTTCGGCACCTATGGCGTGAGGACCTGGCCGGAAGACTTGGTAACCCTCGGCAGCGCCAGTTACGAGGGTCACATGTACGGTAAACTTTGGAATACAGGCGATCCGGACACCGCCACAGGTCTAGATTTACTCAGGGGAACACTGACCCTGCAGGCAGCGTTGGACGAGGGCGACATTCACGGACAGATTTGGGATTTTCGCCGATTTGACTACGGTGCTTCCAATCGGTCCTGGGAGACCTTGGCGGACACGAACGTAATCGAAATCGTCGGCAACATCACGGACGGTAGATTTGCCGCCGATTGGGAGGGTCACGACAGCGGCGGCACGCCGATCGAAGACGGTGTTCGGGGATTCACGGGCACCTTACTCGGCGAGTTCTACGGACCCGCCGGCGAAGAGGTGGGCGGCGTGCTTCGAGGCCATCGCGACGCAACCTCCACGACACCCGAACAGATCTTCAACGGATTCTTCAGCGCGGGCAGGGAGGCGGAAGCCGGACCATAGACGTGGCAGAGGAGACTTCTTGCGCCTCTGGCTCGGAGGACCGCCTGGGAGCGCTCAGGTTGCGACGCTAGGGTTAGTCAGCCTGTCGGTCGCCCACCCCAGACGCTGCGGTAGCGTCCAGAATAGGGAAATGGTGGAGCCAGGGGGAGTCGAACCCCCGACCTCTTGAATGCCATTCAAGCGCTCTCCCAACTGAGCTATGGCCCCCCATCTCCGAGCGCGCCGCGCGGCGAGTGATCCGTAGACGTTCCTGCGCCTGCGACGCATGTGATGCAAGAATTAGCGACGGCCTCCCGTGGGTCAAGGCTCAGGTTGCGTCGACTCCGAATTGTCGATGCCGCCGACCAGGTCGTCATCGTCGTCGGTATCGATGTCGTCGATCACCTCATCGGTGTCGTCGTCGGTTTCGTCCACGGCGGTTTCAACGACGGTCTTCGTGCTCGCCGGCTGCAACCGCTGTTCAGGCTGCGCGGGCGGCCGCCGGCGATTCGGCCGGACCGTCTCGACTTCGACCCCGGTACCGCACTTGGGGCATTCGATTGGACTGCGATGCAAGTCGTAGAACTTCACGCCGCAACCTATACAGGTGTGCTTGGCGCCCCATTCCCGCTTTGCCACGCCCGTGCCTCCCATACTTTTATGCCAATTGTGGCCGTCGCCAATGCCAGTTTGACGCCCGCCTGTCAAAATCAAATTTGACGTGGATTCGGCGCCGCTTGACGCCGTCCCGCGCTGTGCTAGAGACGGGGCGTGTCCGACGCCATTGCCACGCCACGCGCGCGCCGCGAGGACTGCGCCGGAGAGCACGTGCCGCACCCCCTGATCTCATCAGCTGCCGGGCCCCTGAAGGGCACGTGCGCCGTGCCGGGCGACAAGTCCATCTCCCACCGGGCGCTGATGCTCGGCGCGCTCGCGGTCGGCGAGACGCGCGTGAGCGGCCTACTGGAGGGGGAGGACGTGGCGGCGACAGCGTCTGCCCTCCGCGCCCTCGGGGCAACCATCGAACGGGCCGATGACGGAAGCTGGCGGGTGTTGGGCGTCGGCGTCGGCGGGCTGGCCGAGTCCGACGCGGTGCTTGACTTGGGCAACTCGGGGACCGCGGTGCGCCTGCTTGCAGGGATCTGCGCGAGCCACGGGTTCACCACCTTCATGACCGGCGACGCGTCGCTCAGGCGGCGGCCGATGGGCCGAATCATCGAGCCGCTGGAGCGGATGGGCGCGCGCTTCGAGGCGCGCAGCGGCGGGCGCCTGCCGTTCGCCGTGATCGGTGCCGATCAGCCGATGCCGATCGAGTATCGGCTGCCGGTGCCGTCGGCGCAGGTGAAGTCGGCGGTGCTGCTCGCCGGTCTCAATGCGCCGGGGGAGACTCGTGTCATCGAGCCCGCGCCGAGCCGCGATCACACCGAGCGCATGCTGCGTCGCTTCGGCGCGCGGGTCGGCGTGGAAACGGCCGCAGACGGCGCGAGCGTCATTGCCGTTGCCGGCTACCCGGAGCTCGAGCCCTGCGTGCTTAAAGTGCCGGGAGATCCGAGTGCTGCGGCCTTCCCGATTGCCGCGGCATCGATCGTGCCGGGCTCCGACCTCGTGATTCGCGACGTGGGCGTCAATCCCGCAAGAATCGGTTTCTTGGAGACCCTGCAAGACATGGGGGCGGCGATCGACATGGGCACTCCGCGCGAGGAAGGGGGAGAGCCCGTCGCGGACATCGCGGTGCGGGCCGGGCCGCTGCGCGGGATCGAGGCGCCGGCCGCGCGGGCGCCCAGCATGATCGACGAGTATCCCATCCTGAGCGTCATCGCCGCCTGCGCAGACGGCACCACGCGGCTGAACGGACTCGCCGAGCTGCGAGTCAAGGAGAGCGACCGGCTGGGCGCGACCGCCGCGGGCCTGCGCGCTGCGGGAGTGAGCGTGACGGAGCGGGACGACGGGCTCGATATCGTGGGCTGCGGCGGCCCGCCGCCCGGCGGCGGCCTGGTCGCGACCCATCTCGATCATCGCATCGCCATGGCCTTCCTCATTCTCGGGATGGCGAGCGGGAAGCCGATGAGTGTGGACGACGGGTCGATGATCGGCACGAGCTATCCGGACTTCGTCACCGACATGAATCGCTTGGGAGCCTCGATTGCCGCGCAGTGAGCCGGCGCCGCCGGTCATCGCGGTCGACGGCCCGGCGGCGGCGGGGAAGGGAACCCTCGCCCGCCGCCTCGCCGCCCACTACGGGCTGAGGCACCTCGACACCGGCATGCTGTATCGTGCGACGGCGCTCTGCCTGCTACGCGCAAATGGCGATCCGGCACAGGAAGCGGAGGCGGTCGACGCTGCGCGCAATGTCACCGACGCCGACCTCGACGATCCGGCGCTGCGCGGCGAGGAGGTGGGGCAGGCGGCTTCGCAGGTGGCGGCGCACGGTGCCGTGCGCCGGGCTCTGCTCGACTATCAGCGGACCTTCGCCGCCGAGCCGCCGGGCGCCGTGCTGGACGGACGGGATATCGGGACCGTCGTCTGCCCCGATGCGCGGGTGAAGATTTATCTGGAGGCGACCCCCGAAGCGCGGGCCAAACGCCGCCTTTGTGAGTTGCGGTCACGCGGCGTCGAAGGTATAGAATCCCGCGTTTTGGATGAAATAATCGCTCGCGACGTCCGCGACAGCCGGCGCAGCGCCGCACCGATGAAGCCGGCGGCAGACGCAAGTCGGATCGATACCACCGCCCTCGGACCCGATGAGGTTTTCGAGCGAGCGGCGGTGATCGTCGACTCGCGTCTTTCTTCCGCGTAGCAGCGGCTATCGGAAACCCCGCGGAGACGACGCGTTCACCCTTCACGGCCCGCGGTCTACGCCGGGCAAGCCTTGCGCGAAAGCGCCCACCGATGATGCTGGGGATCAGATGACGGCAGAGACAGCAGAAGCAACCGAGCAGACCGGCGCGGCGAAAGAGTCCTTCGCCGACATGCTCGACTCGTTCCTCGACGACAAGCCCCGCTTCGAAGGGAGCGTCGTCAAGGGCACCGTTCTCGCAATCGAGAACGACGCCGCCCTGATCGATGTCGGACTCAAGGTGGAAGGTCGCGTTCCGCTCAAGGAGTTCGCCGCGCCTGGGCAGGCGGCCGAAGTGAAGGTGGGCGACGAGGTGGAAGTTTATATCGAGCGCTTCGAGACCGCGCGCGGCGAGGCGTCGCTCAGCCGCGAGCGGGCGCGCCGGGAGGAGGCCTGGGAGAAGCTGGAGCAGGCCTACAAGGACGGCGAGCGGGTCTCAGGCGTCATCTTCGGCCGGGTCAAGGGCGGCTTCACGGTCGACCTCGACGGCGCCGTGGCGTTCCTGCCGGGGAGCCAGGTCGATATCCGCCCGGTGCGCGACATCGCGCCCCTGGTCGGCACCGACCAGCCGTTCCAGGTCCTCAAGATGGACCGCCGGCGCGGGAACATCGTCGTCTCCCGCCGCGCCGTGCTGGAGGATACCCGCGCCGAGCAGCGCAACGAGCTGATCGCCAACCTGCACGAGGGACAAATTCTCGAAGGCGTGGTCAAGAACATCACGGACTACGGCGCGTTTGTGGATCTCGGCGGTGTGGACGGCCTGCTGCACGTGACCGACATCTCGTGGCGCCGGGTCAACCATCCGGCGGACGCCCTGCAGATCGGCCAGACGGTCAACGTCCAGGTGATCCGCTTCAATCCCGAGACTCAGCGCATCTCCCTCGGCATGAAGCAGCTCGAAGCCGACCCGTGGGAAGGCGTCGAGGCCAAGTATCCGGTCAGGACGAAGTTCACCGGACGAGTGACCAACATCACCGATTACGGCGCGTTCGTGGAGCTGGAGCCGGGCGTGGAAGGCCTGGTCCACGTCTCGGAGATGAGCTGGACCAAGAAGAACGTGCATCCGGGCAAGATCATCTCGACCAGCCAGGAGGTCGAGGTGATGGTGCTCGATGTCGATCCCGAGAAGCGCCGCGTGAGCCTCGGCCTCAAGCAGTGCCTGGACAATCCCTGGATCGTCTTCGCCGACACCCATCCGGAGGGCGCGATCGTCGAGGGCGAAATCAAGAACATCACCGAGTTCGGCCTGTTCATCGAGCTGCCGGGCGAGATTTACGGCATGGCGCATCTCTCCGATCTCGATTGGCTGACGCCCGGCGAAGAAGCGCTCAAGAAGTTCAAGAAGGGCGAGGAGGTCAGGGCCAAGGTGCTGACCGTCGATGTGGAGAAGGAGCGGATCGGCCTCGGCCTCAAGCAGCTCGACGACGATCCGTTCCAGGGTGCGGACGCGCGCCGCGGCCGGACGGTGACCTGCACAGTCACTGCGGTGCACGAGCACAGCATCGAGGTCGAAATCTTCGGATCGCTGCCGGGCGACATCAAGCGCTCCGAGCTCGCCCGCGACCGCGACGAGCAGCGGCCCTCGCGCTTCGCTCCGGGCGACAAGGTGGACGCCAAGCTGTTGCAGATCGACCGCAACAGCCGGCGGGTCACGCTCTCCATCAAGGCCCTGGAGGTCCAGGAAGAGAAGCAGGCGATGGAGGAGTACGGCTCGACCGACAGCGGCGCCAGCCTCGGCGACATCCTCGGCGCCGCGCTCGATCGCAAGACTCAGGAAGAGGCCGCGCGTGCGGCGGAGGCGAAGGACGCGCCCGAGGAGAGCTGAGGCGCGCGCCGTGATTCTGTAGGCCGCGATCCGGGAGGACGATGGCGAGCCTGGATCCCGACAGGTTGCTGGACCGCCGCCGTCTCAAGCGGGGCGTCGCCATTTGGCGCGCGCTCGCCATCGTCGCACTGGTTGTTGCCATTCTGGTCGGTGCGTCGCCATTCGTCTTCGATAATGGCGAGCGCGTCGCGCGGCTCTGGGTCAACGGGCTGATCGAGGATAGTCCCAGACGCGACCGCCTCATCGCCGATCTCCGAGACGACGACGCGGTGAAGGCGGTGGTGCTGCGGCTCGACTCTGCCGGCGGCACGGCGGTCGGCGGCGAAGCGCTCTATCTCAGCCTGCGCTCCCTCGCCGAGGAGAAACCGGTGGTCGCCGTTCTCGGCACGACGGCGACGTCGGCGGCATACATGGCGGCGCTCGCCGCAGATCACGTGCTGGCGCGCGAAGCGTCGATCACAGGCTCGATCGGAGTGCTGTTCCAGACCGCCGAGTTCACCGCGCTCCTGGAAGAAATCGGCGTGCGTGCGGAGGCGATCCGGAGCGGACCGCTGAAGGCGAAGCCGACGGTCTACGAGCAGCTGGACGACCCGACCCGCCAAGCCATGCGGAGCGTGGTGAGCGATACCTACAAGCTGTTCCTCCGCCTACTGATGGAGCGGCGCTCACTCGACCGCGAGACGGCGCTGACATTGGCCGACGGGCGTATATTCACGGGCAGACAGGCGGTGCAGGCGGGCCTGGTCGATGCCATTGGGGGAGAAGAAGAAGCACGCACGTGGCTCGCACAGACTCACGGCGTGTTGGAGACCATTCCCGCTTCGGACGTGACGACCGGTGAAGAAGGCGGGCTGCTGGGTACCATCGACGCGGCGCTCAAGCGGACCCTGCCGGCGCGGACTCTCGCTCTGTCGAGCACATTTTGAGTTGACCGGTTTATGTACCAGATGAGTTGACCGCTT
>JAPPKP010000088.1 GCA_028819955.1 Rhodospirillaceae bacterium
CCTGACAGAGAACAGCCCACAAATATACCACTTATTTCTGGGACGTCACACTAGGTGTGGGCGAGCTACGTCTCGGTCCCGCGACGCATCACCGCGTCGCATCTGCGGGACCAATATTGAATTCTTGCGGATGGTGGCATACACTCGGCTGTGGAGGCTCGGCCTCGAGGGCCGCTCACGGACTACTAGCATGCGTGGGAGGCGGTCGGGGCGTTGCCTCCTCTTTCAAGAACAACCAAGCCATGTCATCCCTCAGTAAAGCTCGATGTACTCGTCCCGCTCCCACTGGGTGACGTGGGCGTTGAAGCGGGCGAGCTCGGCGCGCTTCATCGTGGTGAAGACGGTCACGAACTCCTCGCCCAGCAGCTCCACCATCGCCGTGTCGGCTTCGAGCGCGGCGAGCGCGGCCTCGAGATTTGCCGGGAAGGGCGGCAGGCTCGGGTCGTCCTCGCTCGGCCCGTCGGACTGCGTGACCAGCGAGCGCTGCTCAGCAAGGCCCAGCAGCCCGCAGGCGAGCGTGCCGGCGGCGCAGAGGTAGGGATTGCTGATGGCTGACGAGGCCCGCATCTCCACGTGCATCCCCGGCGCGCCCGGCTGCTTGATGCGCACCATCGCGCTCCGGTCCTCCTCGCCCCAGCTCACGTTTGACGGCGCGAAGGTGTGGGGTGTGAGCCGGCGGTAGCAGTTGGGCGTCGGGTTGAAGAGCGCCGTGCAGGCGGCGCCGTGGTCGATGAGGCCCTGGACGAAGTGCCGGAGCGTCGGCGTCATCTCGCTCGGGTTGTCGGGGTCGTAGAAGGCGCTCCGCCCGCTCTCCTGATCGAACAGGCTGATGTGGTAGTGGCAGCCGGAGCCCGCCATGCCCGCCGCCGGCTTGCCCATGAAGGTCGCGGTGAAGCCTGCGTGCTGGACGATCTCCTTCACTCCGTTCTTGAAGGTGAACGCGTTGTCGAGACCGGCCATCCCCTCGGCATGCCGGTAGACCAGCTCGTACTGGGAGGGCGCGTACTCGGCGTTCGCGGTCAGCATCGGGATGCCGGCGGCGCGCAGGCCGTCGACCACCGCGCGGATCGCCGGCAGGTGGTCGTTGCGCAGATTATTGAAGATGTGGACGCCGCCGAAGATCGGCTGATGAGTCTCCTGGTCGAGCACGAAGAACTCGTACTCGTGGGCGCTCTCGATGCCGAAGCCGAGCTCGGCCGTCCGCTCCAGCATCCGCCGCGCGACGCCGCGGGGCGCGGCGTGAAGCGGCGTGCCGTCCTCCCACTCGGTGTCGCAGATCACCTTCGCCATGCCGTCGAGCCACGGCACGGTCGCGAGGGTCGCGAGGTCCGGGCGCAGGGTCTGGTCCTTGTACTTGACCTCCTCGTTGTAGAGGGTGCCGGGGATCACGTGGGAGGCCGTGTCGAGGGCGACGATGCCGCCATACATGTTCACGCCCTCGCGGGCGGAGGCAGCGAAGCGCTCGACCGGCACCTGCTTGGAACGTGCCGAGCCGTGCATGTCCGGCAGCTCGAAGCGGACATGCTGAATGCCGTCGCGCTCGAGCCGCGCCAGTGCGTCCTCTACCTGATCGCGGGCGCCTTGCCCTCCATTGTCGGCCACGGCCGCCTCCTCTCCGTCACGCCTCGTTCGCCCACCATGCGGGCGGCACGAATTCGCGGTCTCGGGCGCGGCGAGTCAAGGGCCGATGGCGCCGTCGCCAGCGCCGCTACTCCGCCGCGGCCTCGGCGTCGGCGAGGAGCGGGCGGCGGCTCAGGTCGATCTTGCGGGCGACATGGGCGCCGGAGGTGATGGGTGCGTAACGGGGCGGGTTGGCGTCGTCGGTGCAGCTCGGCAGGCACTCGATCACGGCATCGTAGTTGGGCTGGTGGAAGAACAGCAGCGAGAGCCGGCTGCTGTCGGCCTCCTCGCGGGGCGGGTTGACCACCCGGTGCAGAGTCGAGCGCCAGCGGTCGTTGGTCCACTCCGCCATCAGGTCGCCGAGATTGATGACGAAGGTGCCGGGGATGCAGGGCACGTCGGCCCAGGTGCCGTCCCTGCCCAGCACCTGCAGGCCGCCCACCGGGGTGTCGGAGGAGACGATGGTGAGGCTGCCGTAGTCCGCATGGGCCCCGCAGCGAAGCTGCCCCGGCAGCGGCGGGGTCGGCTGCGGCGGGTAGTAGGAGGCGATGAAGTTCGTGATGTGGCGGTCGATCTTGTCGGCGAAGAAGGTCTCGGGCAGGCCCAGCGCGCAGGCGAATATCCGCATCAGGTCGCCGGCCAGCCGCTCCATCTCCCGATAGTAGGCCTCCCACAGCGGCCGCATCTCCGCCGGCCGGTCGGGCCAGAGGTTGGCTGCGAAGAAGCGCCAGCCGTTGGGTCCGTAGTGATACTCGTCGTAGGCGTGGTCGTAGGGCCCGGTGACGAAGCTCTCCCGCCAATCGGGCGCGCCTTCGTCCGCATCCATGCTGTAGGCCACGTCCTCGCTGCCCACGGTCATCAGCCCGCGGTAGCGGTCGGGCGGCATCTTGACCCTGAGCTTCTCCCAATACGGCAGGTCGAAGAAGGCGCGGGTGACGCGGCGCATCTCGTCGATCTCGGCTTGCGCCACGCCGTGGCCCGCTATGACGAGGAAGCCGATCTCGCGGCAGGCATCGTCCACTTGCGCGGCGACACGCGCCTTGTCCTCGCGCCCGCCGGCGAGAAACGGCGCAATATCGATCACTGGAACAACCGACTCTGCCATTCCTTGCTCCCGCCATGTCGGCTATGCAAGCTGGGCGGTTGACACCGCCCGGATCGTGCCCACATCCCGCACGAGAATATCCTCACCGTCGGGTAGTGTCTCAACTTGAAATCTAGCAGGCGTCGGCGTTCACCCGCAGATATTCGTCGACGAACTTATCGCCGTGCCTTGCTACGGCGGATAGGATAAATCCAGCCGAAGAACCGTGTGTTCCTGTGGATCCTGTGACCCATGTGGAGGCGAATCCGGTGAGTTGCCCCATTCCTTCTGGCTTCAGCCAAAAAGGGATCGCCACCTCCACGTATCTGGTAAACTCGAAGCCTATGGCATAGGCCCGGCCGACCACGTTGACATTCACGTATAGATACGGGCTCGCATCATTATCGTAAATGCGGGCACCGCGCAGTCGACTCCGCACCGCTGTTTCAATGTCCTCACGATGAAGACCAATCTCTCCGGAATCGTCCGTCAAGCCCTCGACCACCAAGTCCACTGGTCGGCAGCCGTTCCATAGCTTGAAACGATCTCTGTCGCTCACCTCTTCTGCCGATGCCGATGTGGCGATGAGCGCGAGCGCGGCGATCATGATGATTGCTGCTCGCATGGTGGTCTCCCAGGAGCTGATAGGGGGGCAAATGTTGCGCGGGCGCGCGTGGCGCACCATATCATGACGGCGTCGTCACGATGTCGTCACGACGCAACCATACATGATGACAGTGCGACACTACCCACCGTCGCGTAATGTCGTGCGGTCGCGTAATATGCGGGGCGCCGGGCGGCACAGGAGCCGCCGCGCGCCGGCGGAGCGGAAGCCATGCTGATCGACCCATTCGAACGCCACGTCACTTACCTGCGGGTCTCCGTCACGGACCGGTGCGACTTCCGCTGCTTCTACTGCATGTCGGAGCACATGAGTTTCCTGCCGAAGGCGGAGCTGCTGACGCTTGAGGAGCTGGACCGCCTCTGCAGCGCCTTCGTCGGCCTCGGCGTGCGCAAGCTGCGCATCACCGGCGGCGAGCCGCTGGTGCGGAAGGGCGTCATGGGGCTGTTCGAGAGCTTGGGCCGGCATCTGAAGACCGGCGCGCTCGACGAGCTTACGCTCACCACCAACGGCAGCCAGCTGCCGCGCCACGCGGAAGGCCTCTACGCGGCCGGCGTTCGCCGGATCAACATCTCCCTCGACACCCGCGATCCCGCAAAATTCGCAGAAATCACCCGCTGGGGCCGACTAGACCAGGTGCTGGAGGGGATCGCGGCGGCGCGCGCGGCAGGCCTCAAAGTCAAGATCAACACCGTGGCGCTGCGCGGCGTCAACGAGGAGGAGATCGAGGACCTGATCGCGTGGTGCGCGGCCGAGGGCCACGACATCACCTTCATCGAGACTATGCCGCTCGGCGATATCGACGGCGACCGCACCGAGCACTACCTGCCGCTCTCCCTCGTCCGCGCGCGGCTCCGCAAGCGCTGGACCCTGGAGGAGAGCGACCACCGCACCGGCGGGCCCGCGCGCTACGTCACGGTGCGCGAGACCGGCCAGCGGATCGGCTTCATCACGCCGCTTACCCACAACTTCTGCGAATCCTGCAACCGGGTCCGGCTCACCTGCACCGGCACGCTCTACATGTGCCTCGGCCAGGAGGACGCGGCCGACCTGCGCACCCCGCTCCGCCGGAGCGAGAGCGACGAGGCGCTGGTCGACGCGATCCACGAGGCGATCGGACGCAAGCCCAAGGGCCACGACTTCATCATCGACCGCCGCCATACCGGCCCGGCGGTCGGCCGCCACATGAGCGTGACCGGCGGCTGACCGGCCGCCGCCGCCCGGCCCGCTTCCCGCGCCGCGCCGGCGCCGCCCATCGGGGGACCCCATGCCTTATCGGAGGATGGCCGCCGTCGCGTCGACCGCCGCCGATGCCCAGGCCGCTCTGGCCGAGATTGCCGCCCGCTACCCCCTGGCCGAGCCGGCCGATGCCGACGTCATCGTCGCCCTCGGCGGCGACGGCTTCATGCTGGAGACCCAGCACCGCCTGCTGCGCCAGGGCAAGCCGATCTACGGCATGAGCCGGGGCACGGTCGGCTTCCTGATGAACGAATTCTCCCTCGACGACCTGCCCGCACGGCTTGAGCAGGCGCACAGCACGGTCCTGCACCCGCTCAGCATGCAAGCCAGGACGATCCACGGCGCGACCCACGAGGCGCTCGCCATCAACGAGGTCTCGATGCTGCGCGAGACCCGTCAGGCCGCCAAGATCAGAATCAGCGTGGACGGCGTCGAGCGCGTGCCGGAGCTGATCTGCGACGGGATGATCGTGGCGACGCCCGCCGGCAGCACCGCCTACAACCTCTCGGCCCACGGCCCGATCATTCCGCTCGGCGCCAACATCCTGGCGCTCACGCCGATCAGCGCCTTCCGTCCGCGCCGCTGGCGGGGCGCGCTGCTGCTGCACGAGGCCACCGTGCGGCTGGAGGTGATCGAGCACGACAAGCGCCCGGTGAGCGCGGTCGCCGACTACACCGAGGTGCGCGACGTGGCGTCGGTCGAGGTCGCGGTCGATCACGCGACGGCGATCAACCTCCTGTTCGATCCCGAACACAGCCTCACCGAGCGCATCCTCACCGAACAGTTCACCCCCTGAGGGTGCGCGATCCGTGAAGCGACCGGGCGCCCTGTTCGTCGACGGATTCCGGGCCGCGCGGCTCCGCGCCGCCGGCTTGCGCTTTGCGCTCGCCGTCGGCCTCGGCACCGTGGGCGGCGCGGTCTTCTTCGCGCTGGCGCTGCCGCTCCCCTGGATGCTGGGCGCCATGACCGTGGCGACAGGAGCGGCGCTCGCCGGCGCACCGATCATGGTTCCCCCCCAGGTCCGCAACGTCATGATCGCGATCCTCGGCGTGCTGCTGGGCAGCCAGTTCACCATCGACCTCTTCGGCCGCATCGCGGAGTGGTACGTGGGTCTTTCCGGCGTGGTGCTCTCCACGGCATTAGCGGCGGGCATGGCCTATGTCGTCTTCCGCAAGCTCGGGGGCTACGACCGCGTGTCCGCCTACTTCTCGTCGATGCCGGGCGGGCTCAGCGAGATGATGGTGCTGGGCGAGTCCATGGGCGGCGACGGGCGCACCATCTCGCTCACCCACGCCACGCGCATCCTCGTCGCCGTCTTCCTGATCGCCTTCTACTTCCGGCTGGTCGAGGGGGTCGCCCCGGTGGGGCTGCCGGTGCCCGCCGGCGAGGCGGCGGACTGGATCGACATCCTCGCGCTGATCGCCTGTGCGCTGGTGGGCTACCCGGCGGCGAAGGCGCTCAGGGTGCCGGCGGCGCAACTGGTGGGACCGATGGTGCTGAGCGCCGCCCTGCACCTGAGCGGCATTGTCTCGGCGCAACCGCCGGGCGAGCTGATCGCAGCCGCCCAGGTGGTGCTCGGCGCTGCAATCGGCGCGCGCTTCGTAGGCATGGCGTTCAGGGAGCTCCGGCGAATCATGCTGCTGGCTGGGCTGGTGGGGGTGATGATGGTGCTGGTCACGGCCGGCGCTGCCTACGGCCTCGCCGCAGTCGCGGGCCAATCGGGCCCGACCCTGTTCCTCGCGTTCGCCCCCGGCGGGCTTGCCGAGATGAGCCTGATCGCGCTCACCATGGGGAGCGCCGCCGCCTTCGTCTCGACCCACCACATCGCGCGGATCATGCTGATCGTGATCGTGGCCCCCTTGATTTTTCGTCTCGCCCAGGTGCGCCGGCGCTCGCTAAGTTAGGCCGGTCATGGATTTCAACCTTTCCGAAGAGCAGCAAGCGTTCCGCGCGCTCGCGCAAGACTTCGCCGAGAACGAGCTCGCACCATACGCCGCCGAGTGGGACAGGGACTGCACCTTCCCGGTGGAGACGCTGCGCAAGGCCGCGGCCCTCGGCTTCGGCGGCATCTACGTGGGCGACGACGTCGGTGGATCGAACCTGACCCGGCTCGACGCCGCGCTGGTCTTCGAGGGGCTGGCGCGGGGCTGCGCCTCGACGGCCGCCTATATCTCGATTCACAACATGGCATCCTGGATGATCGACCGCTTCGGTGGCGAGGCTCAGCGCAAGCGCTTCCTGCCGCGGCTCGCGAGCATGGAGCACTTCGCGAGCTACTGCCTGACCGAGCCGGGCTCGGGCTCGGACGCCGCCTCGCTCAAGACCGGCGCCCGCCGGGACGGCGATGACTACGTGCTCAACGGCACCAAGGCGTTCATCTCCGGTGGCGGCCACGCGGATGTCTACGTCTGCATGGTGCGGACCGGCGGGCCGGGGCCAAGTGGCATCTCCTGCATCGCGGTGGAGCGGGACACGCCGGGCCTTGGCTTCGGCGCGCAGGAGAAGAAGCTCGGCTGGCACAGTCAGCCGACGGCGATGGTGATCTTCGAAGACTGCCGCGTGCCGGCGGAGAACCTCATCGGCACCGAAGGCCAGGGCTTCAAGATCGCCATGGCAGGGCTCGACGGCGGGCGCATCAACATCGGAGCCTGCTCGATCGGCGCGGCCCAGGCGAGCCTGGAGATCGCCCGCGACCACCTGCTCCAGCGCGAGCAGTTCGGCCGCAAACTCGCCGACTTCCAGGCGCTCCAGTTCACGCTCGCCGACATGGCGACGAACCTGGAGGCCGCGCGCCTGATGATTCGCCGCGCGGCGGCGGCGCTCGACGCGCGCGAGGATGGCGCGACCGCCACCATCGCCATGGCCAAGCGCTTCGCCACCGATGCCGGCTTCGAGGTCTGCAACCAGGCGCTCCAGCTGCTCGGCGGCTACGGCTATCTGATGGACTTCCCGGTGGAGCGCCACCTGCGCGACCTGCGAGTCCACCAGATCCTCGAAGGCACCAACGAGATCATGCGCCTCATCATCGCCCGCCGCCTCCTGGCGGAGTGAGGCTGGGCGCGGAAGCGCTCCCGCCTTTATCGCTCACGGCAGCCGGCCTCCGGCCGGCGCCTCCGCGAGGGCGCCGCAGGAGCGGCGGGCCGCGGTCGCGGCCTGTCGCGAGCCCGTCAAAGACGGGCTCGCTCCGGGCTGGCTATTTCCCGATTGGGGCGTAGTCCTTAGGATGCGGCGCCGAACGAGCGGGGCGGAGCCATCGTGAGCGACGAGATCATCCTGGAGCGGAAGGGCCGGGTCGGCAGCGTCACGCTGAACCGGCCGAAGGCGCTGAACGCGCTGACCCAACCCATGGTCCTGGACCTGGACGCGAGGCTCAAGGAATGGGCGGGCGACCCTGCGATCGCCGCCGTGGTCGTGCGCGGCGCGGCGCGGGAGGACGGGCGCGTGCCCTTCTGCGCCGGTGGCGACATCCGCCTCCTCTACGGCGAGAGGGACGATCCCGAGCGCGACTTCGCAACCGTCTTCTACGCCCAGGAGTACCGCCTCAACACCTTCATCTTCCGCTATCCCAAGCCCTACGTCGCGCTGATCGACGGTGTCGTCATGGGTGGCGGTGTGGGGATTTCGATCCATGGCTCGCATCGCGTGATGACCGAGCGCGCTCTCTTCGCCATGCCGGAGACGGGGATCGGGCTCTTCCCCGATGTCGGGGCCACGTACTTCCTGCCCAGGCTCGCGGGCAAGGCGGGGCTCTATCTCGGCCTCACTGGCGCGCGCATCGGCGCCGCCGACTCTCTCCATCTCGGTCTCGCGAGCCACGTGGTGACGAGCGACGCGCTGCAGGCGCTGGACGAAACCATGCTGGCGATGGACCTCGGCGGCGACGCGCTCGCGGCAATTGACCGGATACTCGCGGAGAGCGCCGCAGACCTCGGCCCGGCTCCTCTCGCCGCCCATCGGGCGGAAATCGACCGCTGCTTCGACGCGGGCTCGGTGGAGGAGATCGTCGCCAACCTCGAGGCCGAGGGCTCGGAGTGGGCGGCGGAGACGCTTGCGACGCTCCGCCAGAAATCGCCGACCAGCCTCAAGGTCACCTACAAGCAGCTCACGGAGCACGGCGAGCGGGACTTCGAGCAGGCGATGGCGCTGGAATACCGGCTCGCCATGCACTGCAACCTCGGCGTCGACTTCTTCGAGGGCATCCGTGCCCAGATCGTCGACAAGGACCGCAACCCGGCCTGGCGCCCGGCGCGGCTGGAGGAGG
>JAPPKP010000252.1 GCA_028819955.1 Rhodospirillaceae bacterium
TTCCTCTCGCGGGGCCGCTGCTCCTGATGGCGCTGCTCGCCTTCATGATCTGGCCCGCCGACCCCATGCAGCGGCGCTGAACCGTGGTCGGCGTCCTCCAGTACCTCGCCGTCACGGTCATTATGCTCTGGATGTTCTGGCGCATCTTCAACAAGGCCGGGCGCAATCCCTGGTGGGCGTATCTCATGCTGCTCCCGATTCTCGGCCTCTTCATACCGCCGGTCTCGGTCGGGCTGGGCCTCCTGATCGGCTTGCCGGTGATCATGCTCTGGGTCTTCGCCTTCGTGCCATGGCCGGCGATCGACACCAAGCACGAGCTTGCCGACGGGCCGGGCTACGATCCGCCCGCGCCCGAGCGCTTCAGAGGCCGCTTCAGACGATTCACGCAGCCGAGCGAGACGGGGCGCCGGAGGAGCCGCGGCATCACCCGCCGGCCCAAGAGGAGGAACGACGATGCATGAGCCGCCGAAGAAGGTGGTGCTCGCCTATTCCGGCGGGCTCGACACCTCGGTCATCCTGCGCTGGCTGCAGGAGACCTACGGCTGCGAGGTGGTCACCTTCACCGCCGACATCGGCCAGGGCGAGGAGCTGGAGCCCGCGCGTGCCAAGGCGGAGACGCTCGGCGTGCGCGACATTCGCATCGAGGACCTGCGCGAGACCTTCGTGCGCGATTACGTGTTCCCCATGTTCCGGGCCAACGCGATCTACGAAGGCGTATACCTGCTCGGCACCTCGATCGCGCGCCCGCTCATCGCCAGGCGTCAGATCGAGATCGCCCGCGAGACCGGCGCCGATGCCGTGGCCCACGGCGCCACCGGCAAGGGCAACGACCAGGTACGCTTCGAGCTCGGCTACTACGCGCACGACCCCGGTATCCGGGTAGTCGCGCCCTGGCGCGAGTGGGATATCGATTCGCGGGAGGCGCTGGTCGAGTACGCGGAGAAGCACCAGATCCCGATCCCGCGGGACAAGCGCGGCGAGCCCCCCTACTCCACAGACGCCAACCTCCTGCACATCTCCTACGAGGGGAAGGCGCTGGAGGACCCGTGGGTGGCGCCGGACGAGAGCATGTTCACCCGCTCGGTCTCACCCCAGGCCGCGCCGGACCAACCGACCACCGTCGAAATCGAGTTCGAGGCCGGCGATGCGGTGGCGGTCGACGGCGAGGCGCTGAGCCCGGCAGCGCTGCTGGAGCGGCTGAACGAGCTAGGCGGTGCCAACGGCATCGGCCGGGTCGACCTGGTGGAGAACCGCTTCGTCGGCATGAAGTCGCGCGGCGTCTACGAGACCCCCGGCGGCACCATCCTGATCGCCGCCCACCGCGCCATGGAGAGCCTGACGCTGGACCGCGCCGCAGCCCACCTCAAGGACGAGCTGATGCCGCGCTACGCCGAGCTCGTCTACAACGGCTTCTGGTTCGCGCCCGAACGGCGCATGCTGCAGGCGGCAATCGACGAGAGCCAGCGGGGCGTCACCGGCACCGTGCGGCTCGCGCTCTACAAGGGCTCGGTCTCGGTCGAGGGCCGCAAGGCACCCGTGAGCCTCTACAGCGCGGAGCACGCGACCTTCGAGGCGGATTCGGTCTACGACCAGCGCGACGCCGAGGGCTTCATCCGCCTCAACGCCCTGCGCCTGCGGTTGGGCAAGACGGGCGAGGACGGGTAGCTCACATCCCGCCCACCGCGGCGAGCGTAGACGACGGCCTCACTCCGGCTCTTCGATCCCGTGCCTCCGGCAGGCGGCGGTGAGCGTGTTTTTTAGCAGGCACGCGATGGTCATGGGGCCGACGCCGCCGGGCACAGGCGTGATCCAGCCCGCGTTCTCCGCCGCCTCCTCGAAGCAGACGTCGCCCACCAGCCTGGTCTTCTCGCCTGCAGGCACGCGGTTGATGCCGACGTCGATGACTGCCGCACCGGGCTTCACCCAGTCGCCCCGGATCATCTCGGCCCGTCCCACGGCGGCGATGAGGACATCGGCGCGCCGGCACTCGCCGGGCAGGTCCTGGGTACGCGAATGGCCGACGGTCACGGTGCAGTGCTCGCGCAGCAGCAGCGACGCCATCGGCTTGCCGACGATGTTGGAGCGGCCGACGATCATCGCGCGCTTGCCCTTCAGCTCGCCCACGAAGTGGCGCAGCATCAAGAGGCAGCCTAGGGGTGTGCACGGCACCAGGCTGTCCTGCCCCGTGGTGAGCCGTCCCACGTTGACGGTGTGGAAGCCGTCAACGTCCTTGTTCGGGTCGATGGCGTTGATGATCGCGTTGGAGTCCACCTGATCCGGCAGCGGGAGCTGCACCAGGATTCCGTGCACGGCGTCGTCGGCGTTCAGCCTCTCGACCGTCTCCAGCACCTCCTGATGGCTCGCGGTCGCCGGCAGCCGGTACTCCTGCGAATCCATGTCGGCGGCGACGGTCGCCTTGCCCTTGTTGCGGACGTAGACGTGGCTCGCCGGGTCGTCCCCCACCAGCACTACCGAGAGGCCCGGCACGAGGCCGTGGCTCTCCTTCAACAGCGCCGCCTTGCGCCCGACCTCGGCCCGAATGTCGGCCGCGAATGCCTTGCCGTCGATGATGACTGCGTCGCTCATGGGCGTTCCTCGTATGGGCCTCGGTGCTATCCGATCCGGCAGGCGCTGGGGCGCGCCGGTCTCGGGCGGCTCACTGGACGATGTTGTCCACGATGAGGTCGCGGACGAAGTAGAGGATCAGAATCAGGATGACCGGCGATATGTCGATGCCGCCGAGGTTGGGGATGATGCGCCGGATCGGGCGGAGCGCCGGCTCGGTAAGTCGGTGGAGGAAGCTCAGCAGCGTGAAGACGAAGCGGTTGCTGGTGTTGATGACGTTGAACGCCACCAGCCAGCTGAACACCGCCGACGCGATCAGCAGATAGATGTAGATCGAGAAGACGGCATGGATAAGTTCGGCCAACGCGTTCATCGCCGGGCACGTCTCGGTGATTGCGGGGCGGGGGGCTGAATCCGGGGCCGGAGTATATCGCAGGGCCCGGTTGGCGCGAGTCCGTTATGCGCGCGTTCGGGAGACGGAAAGTTCCGCGCCAGCATTCACCTCAGAGCGACCACGCGGCGCGGACCCGCTCACGCAGTCCGGAGAGGCGCTCGCACGGTTCGTTGGCGAAGACGAAGCGCAGGTAGCGGTCGGCATGGTCCTCGCTGCCCCAGCCGGTCATCGGGGTGGCCGCAATCTTGCCTTTCTCGAACAGCCGCTGCGACGCTTCGGCCGGGTTCATGCCAAGTGCGACCGTGTCGATCAGGAGAGACCAGCCGCCGTCCGGGCGAACCACGGGCAGGTCCGACAGCTCCGCAAGAATAATATCCCGCCGCGCCTGCCATTCGGTGACCGCCGCGGCGATGCCGTCGTCGTCCGCGGTGAGCGCCGCCGCGGCCCCGGGCATGCCGATGCCGACCTGGCAGACCACGTTGGTCAGGCTGACCAGTCCGATGTCCCGCATGATCTCTGCCGGCCCAACAATCCAGCCGACGCGCCAGCCGATCATCCGGAATTCCTTGGAGACGCTGCCGACGGTTACGGTCCTCCCGGCGAGGCCTGGCACACGGGCCGGGTTCAGCAGCGGCGCCCCGTCAAACAGGATCCGCTCCATCGCCGCGTCGTGCAGGAGCCAGGAGCCGGTCTGCTGCACCACATCGGCGATTGCCTGCCATTCCTCGGCCGTGTGGACGATGCCGCTCGGCATGGAGGGACTCATCGTAAGCACGACACTGGTCCTCGCGCTCGCGGCTTTGGCCAGCGCCTGCAAGTCGAGCCGCCAGCCGCCGTCGGCCACACTGAGCGGCACGAAGCGCGTGGCACCGCCGGCGAGGCGGATGCGATTGATGAGGCCGGCGTAAGCCGGATCGCTGATGATGACCTCGTCGCCGGGCTCCAGCATCGCAAGCAGGGCGTTGAGGATGCCCGAGAGCCCGCCCGCTGAGATCACACACTGCGCGCGCCAGTCGTAGGCGATGCCGGTATCGGCCTCGAGCCGCGCGACCACCGCTTGCCTGAGCGCGTCAGTCCCAAGGAAGGGCAGGTAGCTGTTGGCGTCGTCGCGCGACGCGGCCGCGCGGGTGGCGTCGATGGCGGCTTGCGGCGGCGGGATGTCGGTATCCAGGTTCTCCAGCCGGAGCATGTCCGGATCGCGCGCGGCGTCCGCCGCATCGCCCATGCGGTCGACCCCGATGCCGGGAATGTCGCGCAGTCTCGATACCGTCATCGCCCGTCCCCGTTGCGCTGGATGCTCGCTGGGGCCGCTCAGTCCGCGTGCTTCGGGATGAAGTTGGACCAGGCCATGACGTACGGGTGGGAGCTGACCTCGACGATATTGCCCCACGGATCCTCGCAGTAGCAGACCTTGTAGGGCTTGTCGGGCCAGAGCGGCCACACCTTGCTGCGCTGGCGCCCGCCGCTCTCGTCGATCCGCTTGACCAGGCCCTCGATGTCGGGATCGAGAATGCAGATGTGGAAGATGCTGGTTTTCCAGTAGGCAAAATGCTCCTCCTGCGGCGCGTTGGCGACGAACTGGAAGAGCTCGATGCCGACCCCGTCGGCGGTCGCCAGGTGGGCGATCTTCATGCCCTTGAAGTCGGCGCCGAAGATGTCGGCGACGATCTGGCCAAAGTAGCTGCCGTCCGCATAGCTCTCGACAGGCTCCATCAACACGTAGCAGCCGACGATGTCGCGGTACCAGGCGACGGCCGCATCGATATCGGGCACCGAAATGCCGACGTGATCGAGCGCCCGCGCCGGCGCTCCCGCCGGAGCCGTCTGGTGACCTTGCCCCTCTGTCGTGTCCCTGTCTTCGGCCATATCCGCTCTCCTTCGCGGGCGGACCCTATCGAGGCGTAACCACCGGCACAAGCGAGAGCCGCTTAGCATGTCCGCCGTGTTCCAGACCGCGATTTGACCGCACGTGCGCCCTGATATTCGATGGCCGGCGGTCATCGAAGAACGAGGAACAGACATGGGACCTATCGGAAAGCTCGGCCCCAACGAACCGCTCATCGGCCAGCAGGGCTCGCGCACGGCGCTGTCGACGCCGGCGCTGGTGCTCGACCTCGACCGGCTGGAGCGCAACATCTCCTATCTTGCCGACTATTTGGGAAGGGCCGGGCACGGGGTCCGGCCCGTTGCCAAGATCCATAAGTCGGTCGAGGTAGCGAAGCGCCAGATCGAGGCCGGCGCGCTCGGCCAGTGCTGCGCGACGCTAGCCGAGGCCGAGATCATGGCCGATGCCGGGATTCCGGGCGTGCTGCTCTTCTCCCAGGTCGTGACCGAGCCCAAGATCGCCCGCCTCGCCGCACTTAACGCCCGCGCGGACGGGCTGCTGGTCGCCGTTGACGATGCGGCCGTGGTGGACCGGCTCGGCGCCGCCGCGCTCGCTGCCGGCAAGCCGCTCCGCATGCTGGTGGACTTCGAGGTGGGCGGCCGGCGCACCGGCCTCGTCGCGGTGGACGATGCGCTCGCGCTCGCACGCCACATCGCGGAGACCGAGGGCGCAGTCTATGCCGGCGTCCAGGGCTACAACGGCTCGTTCCAGCGCGAGCCCGACCTCGACGCCCGCCGCGCCGAGCAGGAGCGCTGCACGGCGCCGCTCGCGGAGCTTTGCTCGCGCCTCGGCGCGGACGGCTTGGCACCGGAAATCATCTCGGGCGGCGGCACCGGCACCTACGCCATCGACGCGGCCGCCGGCCTCTTCACCGAATGCCAGGCGGGCAGCTACATCTTTATGGACGTGAACTACGCCGATACCCCCTTCGAACCCGACAACCCACATCCCTTCGAGACCTCGCTCTTCGTCCGCACCACGGTGATCAGCTCGCGGGACGAGTTCGCGGTCACCGACGCCGGGATCAAGGAGCTTCAGCGCGAGGAGTTCCCGCCGCGCGTGGCTACGGGTGCCGATCCCGACTCCCTCTACGAGCTGGTCGGCGACGACATGGGCCGCATCTCCGTGCCGGAGGGCGCGCGCCTGCCGCAGGTGGGCGATGCCCTGGAATGCATCGTCCCGCACTGCTACCAGACGCTCCTGCTCTACGACGTCTATCACTGCGTGCGCGGCGACACGCTGGTGGACATTTGGCCGATCGAGGCCCGCTCTCAGTGGTAAGAATGAACCCGACAAGCATGTAGACTCCCGACTCCGACGAATCGCAATCGAGGAGAGCGAGGACCATGCGATACTGCATCGCTGGCATTGTGGCTGCGCTCGCGGCGGCGCTGAGCACGGGAGCCATGGCGGCCGAGGGGTGCTACCTGCGGGTCGGAATAGGCTTCGACCTGCCGACGGAGACCGAGTTCCGCGACGTGAACTGCGAGGTCGAGCAGCCACTGTACGGCTGCGGCACTGGCGGCGACGAGGCGCCGTTGCGCTCGGTGGGCGATTTCAGCACGGCGAGCGGCTTCGAGGTTGGTATCGGCGGCCCTGTCGCGCCGGCCGTGAGGATGGAGGCCATCGTCGAGTACCGCCCGCGTTACGCCTTCTCGGGCCACGCCAACTACTTGGCGCCGGATCGGCAGCAGTCCGTGTCGGTTGACGCCTCGGCACTGTCCGGGATGGTTACCGCTTACGCGGACCTCCCGGCACTGGGCCTGCCGAAGCTCGGCCCTTTCGAACCCTTCGTGGGAGCCGGGGTCGGCGTCGCTCTGGTCCGGGCGGGTGAAACGCAGATGATGTTCCCGAGAACGACCACACACGTTCCGGGCGGACACCGGACCGGACTTGCCTGGATGCTGACGGCAGGCGTCGCGACGGCTCTCGGCGAGAGCACGACGTTGGAAATCGCGTGGCGATACAGCGATCTCGGCATGGTCGAAACCGCCACGGGCGACGGTCGGGTGGTGTGGAACGACGGGAGCAGGGATCCGCTCATGCTCGATCAGGGCGCGAGCGAAGCACATTTGAGAAACCATGGATTCCGCCTCTCTCTGCGCCAATTATTCTAATAGAGAATAGCGGCAAACGGTGGACCGCGCCGCCGATCTCCTCCACAGTTGGTAAAATTTACGCAAATCACTCTATTCGGAGAGCGTCATGCTGAAAGGATGGGCCGTTGCCATCGGGTCCGCAGCCTTGGGCCTGAGCATTCTTGCCGCAGGCGAGGCACAGGCGAAGGTGGAGGGCGATACCGTTTACCTCGGCGCTGCCGTGTCGTTGACGGGGAAGTACACCACCGCCGGCGAGCACACCCAGCGGGGCTACGACCTCGCCGTCAAGACCATCAACGACGCCGGCGGCATCACGGTCGACGGCAAGACCTACCGGCTCGAGGTCATCTACTACGACGACGAATCGACGCCCGCGAGGGGCGCGCAGCTCGCCGAGCGCCTGATCAATCAGGACGGCGTCGACTACATGCTGGGCCCCTACAGCTCGGGGCTCACCAAGGCCATCGCGCCGGTCACCGAGCAGTACGGCGTGCCCATGGTGGAGGCCAACGGGGCTTCCCTTCAGCTCTTCAACAAGGGTTACCGCTATCTCTTCGCGGTGCTGTCGACCACCGAGCAGTACTTGGCCAGTGCGGTAGCGCTCGCGGCCGAGCTTGCCGAGCGCGAGGGACGCGACCCGGCGACGCTGAAGCTGGCCGGGGCCTTCGAGAACGATCCGTTCAGCCAGGACATCCGCGCGGGCGTCCTCGCTGACGCGGCAGCACTCGGCATGCAGGTCGTGATCGACGACCAGCTGCCGCCCGAGCTCAACGACATGGCCGCGACGCTCGCCAAGGCGAAAGCACTGAAGCCCGACATCCTCGTGGTATCGGGTCATTCCAAGGGCGCGGCCCTCGCCATCCGGCAGGTAGAGGAAATGCGGGTCGACGTGCCGATGCTGGCGATCACCCACTGCGACAGCGCCGACGTGATCGGCAAGTTCGGCGCTGCCTCCGAGTACACGCTCTGCGCGAGCCAGTGGGCGCCGACACTCTCCTACCGCGACGATGTCTTCGGCTCCGCGGCCGACTATGCCGCGACCTTCGAGGCCGAATACGGCTACGCGCCGCCCTATCAGGCCGCGGAATCCTCCGCCGCGGTGATCGTCTTCGCGGATGCCTTCGAGCGCGCTGGCGGCTTCGGCAAGGACGCGGTGCGCGATGCGCTGGCCGCCACGGAGATGCAGACCTTCTACGGCAACATCAAGTTCGATGAGACCGGGAAGAACATCGCGAAGCCCATGGTGCTGTACCAGATTCAGGACGGCACCTATGTCGTGGTCGCGCCGACCAAGTGGGCCGCCTCGGAGGTCCGCCACCCGACCCCGCCGTGGTCCGAGCGGTAAGCGCGGCCCGCGCGCATCTCTGGTGCGCGGAGACCTGATCCGCTAGCTCTAACGGCCGTGAGACCCACCCCGGCCGGATAAACATGGCAGCAAACGTCGCGCTCCTGGGGGAGGCGCCGTTCCTTATCCTCCAGCTCTTGCTGGACGGGTTGATGATCGGCGCCATCTTCGCCGTCGCCGCCTACGGCATGGCGCTGGTCTGGGGCGTGATGAACGTCATCAACGTCGTCCAGGGCGAACTCGTCATGCTGGGCGGCTTCATCGCCTATCAGCTCACGCTCTGGGGCGTGAGCCCGCTCTGGGGCATCCCCGTCGCGGCGGGCGTGCTCTACGTCATCGGCACTGGCCTCTACTACGGCGTGATCCGGCGCGTGGCGGACCGCGACATGTTCATTTCGCTGCTTGCCACCTTTGGACTTTCCATCCTGCTGCAGCAGCTGATGAACCAGATCTGGGGCGGTGATGTCAGGACCGCCCAATCGGGCCTCGGCACGTGGTTCCTGCTCGACTACACGGTGACCGTCTCGCAGATGA
>JAPPKP010000162.1 GCA_028819955.1 Rhodospirillaceae bacterium
GGGCGTCGTCGATCAGGCAGATCTTGGCGGTGGTGCCGCCCATGTCGAAGGAGAGAACGCGATCGAGACCGCATCGGCGGGCGACGTGGCTTGCGAAGACAGCGCCGCCCACCGGCCCGGATTCCACGAGGCGGATGGGGAAGCGGATCGCCGTGCCGATGTCGGCGACGCCGCCGCCCGAGAGCATGACGAAGAGTGGGCAGCCGAAACCCGCTTCGCGCAGGCCGTCCTCCAGCTTGCGCAGGTAGCGCGCCATGATGGGCTGCACATAGGCGTTGGCGCAGGCGGTGGAGAAGCGCTCGTACTCGCGCATCTCCGGCGCGACCTCGGAGGAAAGCGTGATCGCGAGGTTCGGCAGCGCCTCGCTCAAGATGTCGCGCACACGGCGCTCGTGCGCCGGGTTGACGTAGGAGTGCAGGAGGCCGATCGCGGCGCTCTCGATGCCCTCTGCGGCGAGCCGGGCGGCCGTGGCCGAGACCGCCGCCTCGTCGAGCGGCAGGATCGGATCGCCTGCGGCGTTGAGCCTCTCGGGGATGGGGAAGCGCCATTGCCGGGGCACCAGCGGCACCGGCTTCTCCATGTCGATGTCGTACTGCTCGAAGCGGCTCTCCGTCCCCATCTCGATGGAATCGCGGAAGCCCTCGGTGGTGATCAGCGCGGTGCGCGCACCCTTGCGCTCGATCATCGCGTTGGTGGCGAGCGTGGTGCCGTGGATGACCAGCGCCACCTCGTGCGGGGCGACGTCGCATGAGTCCATCGCCTGCGCCAGGCCCTGGCGCACCCCCTCCTCGGGCGCGTCGGGCGTCGTCAGCACCTTCGCCGTGAACCGCTCGGTCCCTCGCTCGAGCACGATATCCGTGAAGGTACCGCCGATGTCGACGCCGATCCGAACCTCCGCGTCCGCTTCCGCCATTACTTATCTGCTTTCAGAGAGTTGGATTACACGATTCGAGACGAACGATTCCCGTTGCCCGGCGTCAGTGGGCGTCGGCCCAACTTGCGCCGGTGCCGATGTCGACGGTGAGCGGTACGTCGAGATGGGCCGCGCTCTCCATCATCCGGGTAACGACGGCGCCGGTCTCTTCCAGCTCGGCCTCGGGCACCTCGAAGACCAGCTCGTCGTGCACCTGGAGCAGCATGCGGGCGCCCAGGCCCTTGGCCTCCAGCGCACCCTGCATCGGGATCATCGCGCGCTTGATCACGTCGGCGGCGGCTCCCTGGATCGGCGCGTTGATCGCCGCCCGCTCCGAGAACGCCCGGCGCGCCGGATTGCGGTCGTTAATCCCCGGCAGCCGGCACTTGCGGCCGAACAGCGTGGTCACGAAGCCCTCCGCGTGAGCCGCCTTCTTGGTGCGCTCCATGTAATCCTTGATGCCGGGGTACTGCGTGAAATAGGCCTCTATTAGGCGTTTGGCCTCGGCCTGGGGGACTCCGATCTGGCGCGCCAGTCCGAAGGCGCTGATGCCGTAAATGATCCCGAAGTTGATGGCCTTGGCCGAGCGGCGAACCATCGGGTCCATTCCCTCCAGCGGCAGGCCGAACACCTGGCTTGCGGTCAGAGCGTGGATGTCGGTCCCACCGCGGAACGCATCCTTAAGTGCCTCGACGCTTGCGACATGGGCGAGAATACGAAGCTCGATCTGCGAGTAGTCTGCCGACATCAGAACATGGCCGGGAGCGGCAACGAAGGCGCGGCGGATGCGGCGGCCTTCCTCGGTGCGAATCGGGATGTTCTGCAGGTTGGGATCGTTGGAAGAGAGCCGCCCCGTGTTGGCGGCGGTCATCGTGTAGGTGGTGTGGACCCGCCGGGTCTGGGGATCGATGTGCTCGACCAGCGCATCCGTGTAGGTGCTCTTGAGCTTGGTCAGCTGGCGCCAGTCGAGCACCCGCGCTGGCAGGTCGTGGCCTTGTGCCGAAAGCTCCTCCAGGATGTCGGCGCCGGTGCTGTAGGCGCCCGATTTGCCCTTGCGTCCGCCCTGGAGCCCCATCTCTTCGAACAACACCTCGCCGAGCTGCTTGGGCGAGCCGATGGTGAAGGGATGGCCGGCGAGGGCGTGGATCTCGCCCTCCAGCGTCTCGATCCGGCCGGCAAAATCCTCGGATAGAGCCACGAGCTCGCCCTGGTCGACCAGGATGCCAGCCGATTCCATACGCGCGAGCACCGCGATCAGCGGGCGCTCGATCCGCTCGAAGACCGTGGTGAGACGATCGGCGACGAGGCGCGGGCGAATGACCCGGTGGAGCCGGAGGGCGAGGTCGGCGTGTGCCGCCGCCGTATCCCGCAGCGCCTCGGGCGATACGGTGTCGACGGAGACCTTGTTGCGCCCGCTGCCGAGCACGTCGGCGAGCGTAGGTGCCGTGCGGTCGAGATGGATGCGCGCGAGGTCGTCGAGCGCGTGGTTGTGCAGGCTGCCGTCCAGCACCCAGGAGGCGAGCGTCGGGTCGTCGATCGGCCCGACTGCGCCGTTCTCCCGCGTCAACAGGCGCAGGGTCCGTTTGATGTCGAGGCCGATCTTGAGAATGCCGGGCGCAGCCAGTACGGGCGCGAGGATGGCGAGTGCCTCGCCAGAACTCAGTTGCGGAACCGCCTGCTCCGCTCCGATAAGGTCCGGGCCAACGTGGCCGAGGGGCACGTAGCACGCCTCGCCGGGTGTGGTGGCGAGCGCGAGGCCGACGAGGCCGGCACCCTCCGGCGATCCGTCCGCCACGAAAGGCTCCAGCGCCAGCGCGCCGCTCGCGCGGGCCTTATCCGCCCATCCAGCGAGCGTGCCGGCGTCGGTCACCAGCGGGTAAGAGGCGGGGAGGGGGGCCGTCTCCTCCGGCTCCGCCTCCTCCTCGGCCATCGTCGCCTCCCCGTCATCCGAGTCGAGCCGGGCGGCGATCGAACGGAAGCCGTTCTCCTGGAAGAAGGCGCGTAGCGAGCCCGGCTCAGGTTGCCGCCGTGCCAGCGCCTCCAGCGGCATCGGCAGAGGCGCATCCCGGCGCAGTGTCACGAGATCGCGGGAGAGACGCGCCATCTCGGCATGCTCGATCAGGTTCTGGCGCCGCTTCGGCTGCTTGATTTCCTCCGCGCGCTCCAGCAGCTGGTCGAGATCGCCATAGTCGTTGATGAGTTGCGCCGCCGTCTTGACCCCGATGCCGGGGACGCCGGGCACGTTGTCGGTGCTGTCGCCGGCGAGCGCCTGAACGTCGATCACCCGCTCCGGTCCGACGCCGAAGCGCTCGTGCACCTGGTCCGGGCCGATCTCCCGATTCTTGAAGTAGTCGTACATGACCACGGAGTCGGCATCGACGAGCTGCATCAGGTCCTTGTCGGCGGAGACGATGGTGACCCGCGCGCCCTGCGCCCGCGCGGCGTCGGCATAGGCCGCGATCAGATCGTCCGCCTCGAAGCCGTCGAGCTCGACCGACGCCAGGTTGAAGGCGGCGGCAGCCTCGCGCACCAGCGGGAACTGCGGGATCAGCTCCTCCGGCGTCTCTCCCCGGTTCGCCTTGTAGGGCTCGTAGATGTCGTTGCGAAAGGTGTTCCGCGCAGTGTCGAAGATCACCGCCGCGTGGTCCGCATCGGTCTCGCGCAGAATCTTCCAGAGCATATTGGTGAAGCCGAGCACCGCATTGACCGGCGTGCCGTCGGAGCGGGTAAGCGGCGGCAGCGCATGGAAGGCGCGGAAGATGAATCCCGAGCCGTCGATCAGGTAGAGGTGGCGCAGTTCGCTCGCTTCGGCGAGGGCTTCTCGGCTCACGATGGCGCTCCGGCTTAAGGCTTTCGACGGCAGGCACTTGCGGTCGGCGATGCGCGCCACTATGCCACGCGGGCCGGCCCCCGCACAGCGGGCGCCGCGCGCACACCATCAACAGCCCAAACCGCGAGCTGCCCGTGTCTTTCCGCAGTGCATCCGTCCCGTATGCGGCGCCGCGTATCTCCGCTTTCTACGCGGCCTATTTCCTGGTCGCCGGAGTGGCGCTGCCGTTCTGGCCGCTCTTCCTGCAGGCGCGTGGGCTCTCGGTGACGGAGATCGGGCTGATGCTCGGTCTCACGTTGATGCTGCGCGCCGCCGCCGGACCCTTCATCGGCCGTTTCGCGGACCGCCGCGACAGCACGCGCGGGCCGCTCGTCGCCTGTGCTCTGACCGTGCTGCTCGTCGCCTGCGCCTTCTACTGGACCTGGGGCTTCTGGCCGATCTTCGTGGTCAGCACTGTCTTCACCCTGGTCTATGCCGGCGTGCTGCCGTTGGGGGAGACAATCGCGCTCCGCACCGTCTCGGCCGAGTCGGGCTACGGCCGTGTGCGGCTCTGGGGCTCGGTCTCGTACCTCATTGCGGCCGCTCTCGGCGGCGCGGTGCTGGAGATCGACGCGGTGCCCTCCGCCGAGCTGATCCTCGCCATGATCCTCGCGACCATCGTGGTGATGATCGCCGGCTCCTTCGCCATGCCGGACAGGCGCGGCGGCAGCGCGCCGCCGGCGGCGCCGATCCTGAGCGTGCTGCGGGAGCGGCGGTTCCGCTTGATGGTATACGCCACCACCGCGATCCACGGCGCGCACGCGGTGTTCTACGGGTTCTCGACCCTGCACTGGCTCTCGGCCGGACTCTCGGAGTGGGTGATCGGCCTCCTGTGGGCGGGCGGCGTGGTGGCCGAGGTCATCCTCTTCGCCTGCAACCCGCCGCTCGTGCGCCGCATCGGGCCGACAGGGCTCCTGGGCGTCGGGGCGGTGGCCGGGGTCGTGCGCTGGGCGGTGCTGGCGCTGACGACCGAGGTCTGGGCATTGGCGCTGGCTCAGTGCCTTCACGCGTTCACCTTCGGCGCGATGCATCTGGGGGCGATGGTGTTCATCGCGCGGACCGTGCCCGCCGGATCGTCGAACACGGCGCAGGCGCTGTTCGCCGCGACGACCAACGGTTTGGGACTCGGCGCAGGACTCCTGCTCGCGGGTCTGCTTTACGCGGCTTGGGGTGCCGACGCGTATTGGCTTTGCGCCGCGGTCTCGGGCTTGGGCTTTATCGCGGTGCTGGCGATGCGGCCCAGCGCGAGAGAGGGATAGCAGCTCAGTGGCCGCCGGCGCCGGTTGCTCCTTCCTTCAGGACAAAGCGGCGATCACAGTACGGACAGTCGATGGCCCCGTCGGTCTCCAGATTGAGGAACACGCGTGGATGGCCGAGCGCGCCGCCACCCCCGTTGCATGCAACGACCGCGTCGTCGACCTCGATGATTTCGGGCGGATCGATGGTCACGGGCTGTCCCCCGCCGTTGCCTCGTGTTCCTGGCCGCCGTTTGACCGCGGCGGCGGGGCGATGATACCCATCACCCGCCGCCGTTCAACCGGGCGCCGCCTTCAGTATCGGCGTCATCCACTCCTTTGTGAGTCGAGCGTGGAGGGCTTCGTCCTGCAACTGATACACGCTGACGATGGTTGCGCGCCGTGAGCGAGGCGATCCCTTACGTCCGGGATCTCGAGTTCGCCTACGGCAAGGTGGCACAGGTCTCGCCGCTGATACGACGAGTCATCGCGCACAACCCGAGCGTCTTCACCTTCCATGGCACCGGCACCTACATCGTGGGCCGCGGCAATGTGGCGATCATCGATGCCGGCCCGGACCTCGCCGATCATGTCGATGCCGTGCTCGCCGCCGTGCGCGGCGAGACCGTGACGCACCTCGTCGTGACCCACACCCATATCGATCATTCGCCGGCAACCCGCCACATCAAGGCTGCGACCGGGGCGCCGAGCTACGGCTTCGGCCCGCACGGAGGCGGGGAGGGGCCGGCGGTCGAAGAGGGCGCGGACCGCGAATTCGTGCCGGATCATCGGGTGGACGACGGTGAGGCGATCGAAGGCGACGGCTGGACCTTGGAGGCCGTACACACGCCGGGCCACACCTCGAACCACCTGTGCTTCAGGCTGAAGGAAGAGCAGGCGCTCTTCTCGGGAGATCACGTGATGGGGTGGTCGACCACGGTGGTCTCGCCGCCGGATGGCGACATGGGCGCCTACATGGCCTCATTGGAGAAGCTCAAGGCGCGCGGCGAGGCGACCTACTGGCCGACGCATGGACCGCCGATCCCGAAGCCGCAGCGCTTCGTCGGCAAGCTGCTCGCCCACCGGCGCCAGCGGGAGGCAGAAATCCATTCCGCCGTCGCGGAAGGCGCGGCGACCATTCCGGAGATCGTGGCCCTGCGCTACCGGGGGCTCGACCCGCGCCTCCGCCCCGCTGCCGCGCGGACGGTGCTCGCTCACCTGATCCATCTGGTCGAGAGCGGGCGCGTCGCCTGCCCCGGCACACCGGATGAAGACGCGCGTTACCGCGCGATCGCGTAGCTGGGAGGCCGATTCCTAGCGGGCACGCCTCTTGGGCGGGGAATCGCGGAACTCCTGGACCTGAGCGCGGGCGGCCCCCTGGAGCAGCTTCACGTCCTGGCCGCAGACGACCAAGTCGTAACCGCGCTCGAACGTCCATTTGACCGACTTGCCGGGGCGCGTGACCGTGGCCAGCAGCTTCCCTGTCGCCCGCATCTTGCGCTCCGCCTTCTGGATCAGGCGGATCACCGCAGGCTCCTTCATGTCCAGCATGTGGCCGATGCTGGCCGAGATGTCGCTGGGGCCGAGGAAGAGCATGTCGACGCCTTCGACGGCTGCGATCTCCTCGATGTTGTCGATCGCCTCCTCGGTCTCGATCTGACAGGCGACGATCAGCTCCTGCGGCATCGCCGCGCGATACTCCGCGATCCGCGAACCCCAGCCGGAACAGCGGGCGGCATGCGGTGCCACCCCGCGCACGCCGTCGGTCGGAAAGCGGCAGGCGGCGACTGCCGCCTCCGCCTCGGCAGCGTTCTGCACGTAGGGCACGACGATGCCCATCACGCCGATGTCGAGCGCGCGCTTGATGTAGACCATGTCGTTCCACGGCACGCGCATCATCGGGGTCGGGCCGTAGGGAGCAGCCGCCTGCATCAGGCCGATGGCGTTGAGCAGATCGCCGGGCCCGTGCTCGTGATCCATGATGATCGTGTCGTAGCCGGCGCTGGCGACGACCTCGGCAGCGATGGGGCTGCCCATGGCAAGCCAGGCGCCCAGCGCGGGCTCGCCCGCGAGCATCTTCCTCTTGCAGCGGTTCTCGACGGTCATGCGCGGCGCCTCCGGGCGGTGTGATGACTTGGAGTCAGGAGAAATCCATCGGCCCAGACACGCGGCCGTTGGGCGCGGCCGGTTCTACCACGGCCTGCGCGAGCGGGCGAGGCGGAGCGCGATCACGAGACGGGGGGAGGGACGGGTGTCTCGTGGCCGCCGAGCGGAGGCAGGATGCTCACGTCCGGTTCGTCGTCCGAGGCGGCGAGCCGGTCGAGCGCCGCTTCGTCCTCGTCGGTCCATTCGATGGGGACGAGCGGCCCGGTCAGCGCATGCTTCAGGATGTCGTCCATCGACTCGACCGAGACGATGGTGATGTCCTTCTTCACGTTGTCCGGGATGTCGTCGAGGTCCTTCTCGTTCTCCTTCGGGATCAGGACCGTCGTGAGCCCGCCGCGCAACGCCGCGAGCATCTTCTCCTTGAGGCCGCCGATCGGCAGCACGCGCCCGCGCAGCGTGATCTCGCCGGTCATGGCGATCGACTTCCTGACCGGGACACCCGTGAGCACCGAGACGATCGAGGTCACCATGGCGACGCCGGCGGAGGGGCCATCCTTTGGCGTCGCGCCTTCCGGCACGTGAACGTGGATGTCGCGCTTGCTGAGGATGGTCGGCCTGATGCCGAACTCCACCGCGCGAGACTTCACGTAGCTTTCGGCCGCCTGAACCGATTCCCGCATCACGTCGCCGAGCTTGCCGGTGGAGATCACCCGGCCCTTGCCCGGCAGCGTCACCGACTCGATGGAGAGAAGCTCGCCGCCGACCTCGGTCCAGGCGAGGCCGGTGGTGACGCCCACCATGTCCTCGTGCTCGGCCTCGCCGTAGCGGTACTTGCGGATGCCGGCATATTTCTTGATGTTGCGCCGGGTGACGCGGACCTTCTCGCGCCCGTCCGCGACGATCTCTCTCGTCGCCTTGCGGGCCAGGTTCGCGAGCTCACGCTCCAGATTTCTGACGCCCGCCTCGCGGGTGTAGTAGCGGATCAGGTCGAGCAGAGCCTCGTCGGAGATCGACCACTCGCCCTTCTTGAGCGCATGTGCCTTGGCCTGCTTCGGGATCAGGTGGCGCTTGGCGATCTGGACCTTTTCATCCTCGGTGTAGCCGGGAATGCGAATGGTCTCCATCCGGTCGAGCAACGCCGGCGCCATGCGGAGCGTGTTGGCCGTGGTGATGAACATCACGTCCGAGAGGTCGTAGTCGACCTCAAGATAGTGGTCGTTGAACGTGTTGTTCTGTTCTGGGTCCAGCACCTCCAGCAGGGCGGACGCAGGATCGCCCCGGAAGTCGGCACCCATCTTGTCGACCTCGTCGAGGAGGAAAAGGGGGTTGGACGACTTCGCCTTCTTCATTGACTGGATGATCTTGCCGGGCAGCGAGCCGATATAGGTGCGGCGGTGGCCGCGAATCTCGGCCTCGTCGCGCACGCCGCCGAGGGAGAAGCGCACGAAGTTGCGCCCCGTCGCGCGCGCCACGGACTTGCCGAGCGAGGTCTTGCCAACTCCGGGCGGGCCCACGAGGCAGAGGATCGGCCCCTTCATCTTGCGCGCCCGCTGCTGGACTGCGAGATACTCCAGGATCCGCTCCTTGACCTTCTCCAGCCCGTAGTGGTCGTCGTTCAGGATCTTCTCGGCGTTCTTGATGTCCTTCTTG
>JAPPKP010000398.1 GCA_028819955.1 Rhodospirillaceae bacterium
CCTCGTCGATGGAGAGCGGCTCCACCAGCGGCGTGCACTCCAGCATCATCGCCCGAACCTCGCGGCCGACGCCCGAGTACTTCTTCATGTCGGGCTTGATGACGACGGCGTCCGGGCAGGCTTTGAGCGCCTTGAACATCGGCATCGCCGAGCGCACGCCGTAGGTGCGGGCGATGTAGCAGCAAGCGGCGACCACGCCCCGGTGGCGGCCGCCCACGATCACCGGTCGGTCTCGGAGCTCCGGGCGGTCGCGTTTCTCGATCGCGGCGTAGAAGGCGTCGCAGTCGAGGTGGGCGATGGTGAGATGGTGAAGCTCGGCGTGGCTCAGGAGGCGCGCGGACCCGCAGGCCGGGCAGGTGCCGGCCCCGCCGAGCGGCCGGTGGCCGCAGTCGCGGCACAGTGTCTCCACGAGTCGATCATAGGGCTCGATCCCGGCCGTGCGAAGGCGTATGGAACGCGCCCCGGCATGTGTCGTCCCCGACGAATGGCCGCCAGGGCATGGAATTCGTGGCGCGGGGCATTTCCTCTTTCGACCTTCGCCCGCTACTGACGGAACGTGTGCGAGGGGACACTCTCTGCGACAACAGACGCCGGTCAATTGTCCTGAAGGCTGAAGACGTCACTGCTCGGGAGAGCCATGACAGTCACATTGCACCTGCTCGATGCGATGGATGAGCTCCAGGCGCCGCTCAAGGAAGCCGTCATGGGCGAGCTTGAAGCTGCAAGTGGGCAAATCGCCGACTTCGTTCAACTGGATTGCCTCGATATCGTCGTGGCGCCCGAGGCCTGGGTGATTCAAGAGTGGGGTCTGTGCGGCTATGCCAATGGTCCTGGCCGCATCACGATCACGCTGGATCCCCGTTCGCCCCGGCTACAGGACGCTGAGCGGCCCGACAGGCTTCTCGCCACGCTCGCACACGAAATGCACCACGTGGCGCGGCTTCGAAGCGGTGTCGAGAGCTATACCCTGGGTGGCCGCTTCGTCAGCGAAGGGCTCGCCCAATGCTTCGAAGAGGAGGTCGGCGCGCCGACGCCCTTCTACGCGCTGGCGCTCGACGACGAGACCATGAAGAAGATGGCGGCGCGTGCCCGTCCGCTTCTGTCAGCGTCCGAATACGATCACGACAACTGGATGTTCGGCCGAAAGGGCGATGCCGAGTGGCCTCGCCATGCGGGATACTCCCTGGGGTACGCGCTGGTGAGTGCATGGCTGGCCAAGAAGGAATTGTCCGCCATCGACGCCGCCGGTGTCCCGGCCACCGAGATAACCGACGACTGGCTGTCCGGCCGGTTGTCTGTCTTCGCGGCGTCCGACTGACCGGCTATTCAAAGCCGCAGGCCGCCGCCGTCGTCCCGATCGACGCCCAGCGGCCCTCGCGCTCGCCGAAGCAACCGTCGCGCCACGCCCCCTCGAAGGAGGAGCCGTCGGCTTGCGTGTAAGTGCCCTGGCCGTGCGGCCTGCCCTCGCGCCATCCGCCCACGTAGCGCGCGCCGCTGGCCTGGGTGAGTGTCCCTTGGCCGTGCTGCCTCCCGTCCCGAAGCTCGCCCTCGTAGCGGAAGCCGTTGGCCCAGTCCAAGACTCCACGTCCGTGCATCTTGCCGCCCTGCATGGCGCCGTCGTACACGCCCTCGCCGCCGCGAAAGACCAGGCGCCCGCTGCCTGACGCCTTGCCGTTCATGCAGGGGCCCGTCCAGGTGAGCGGCTCGTAGTCCCTGTTGCCGTAGTTCCACACTTCGCAGGGCTGGTTCTCTGCGATCGACCAGCTCGGGCCCGAGGGCTGGGGGGAGTCGGATGCCTCGGGCGCCGATGGGGTCGGCGCCGCGGCCTCCGGCGGGGTCGACGCCTCGTTCTCCGTTGGGGACGGCACCCTTTCCGTCGCGCGCGGCAGCTGCCTCACCAATCTCAGAAGCGGTCCATAGATGTACGCCTCGTCGCCGCTGCGCGGATATTCCACCCGCAACCAGTCTCGCCCACGGACCTCGCCGGTCACGTGCAGCTCATCACCGGGCATCACCGTCCCCACAATGTCGTAGTCGGGGCTGGGGCCGGTCCTGACATTGGCCGCTTCCCTCGCCGACATCAGGCGATCCACCGGCTTTACCCTGTGGCGTCCCTCCAGCGTGGTTTCCAGCGCGGGCTCGTCTTCCTCTTCGCGTGCAGCGTCTTCGACGGGAAGCGGGTCTTCGGTCCCGCACTTGGACCGCTCGAACGAGAAGTGCCCCACGCACGCGCGCGCCTGGTCGCGGAACGAGGGCAGACAGTCGGCGAACTCCTGGTTCTCGGCCTCGCTGGCGAAACGGATGTTCTCCCAGCACAGCGCGATCTTGCGGTCGATGGTGCCCAGGCATTGCGCGCGCTGCGCGGGGAGGTCGGTGTACGTGACACCCTCGACATCGCCGTGCAGGGGCTTGACCACGCGCCCGTCGGGCGTTTCGCACTCGAAGGAGAAGCTCCGGATTTCCGCCTCCGCCGCCTCGGCCCCAGACCAGAGCATCAGCGCGGCAAGCCCCGCTACTACCGCTGCGAAGATGCTAATGCCCATGCGGTGTTGCATGTCCTGCACCAGCTTCTGAGGCCAATCCGGTGGCCGCTCGGCAAGGGTACGCGCCACCACGGCCTGAGTATAGTACAGCAGGTGGCGGCTCCTAATCCCGGAGGGCGTGGCCGCCTGGCCCGGAGAAGGAAGGCCGCCGATGGATGCCGACGAAATCATCGCCCACTACGGACTGACGCCACACCCGGAAGGCGGCCACTACCGCCAGATCTTTCGCGCGCATGCGGAAGACGGCGGTCGCGGCGCTGTGACCTCCATCTACTACCTGTTGCGGGCTGGCGAGGTCTCGGCCTGGCATCGGGTCGATGCGGTGGAGATCTGGCATTACCACGCCGGCGACGCACTCAGGCTTGAGCTTTCTGTCGATGGTGTGGAGACCACGAGGCACCGGCTCGGCGTGGGCGAGGACGCCTGGCCCCAGGTCGTGGTTCCTGTCGGCGCCTGGCAGAGCGCACGTCCGGAGGGTGCCTGGACTCTGGTCGGCTGTACGGTGGCGCCGGCCTTCGAGTTCACCGGCTTCGAGCTTGCTCCGCACGGCTGGCAGCCTGGAGGCACGTAGCTCTCGCGCGAGCACGCCGGGCTACCCCCGTTCTTCGGCGAACGCTGCAAGCCGCTCCACGACGTAACGAACCGAGGTCTCGGTCGTCCTGCGGCTGATGATGCCGAGACGGACGGCCTCGGGCTCGTCGGGCCTGAGCGCCTCGGCCCAGGCCAGCACGCCTTCGTCCCGCAGATGCTGGACGGCGTCGGCTGCGCCGAAGGCACCGGCCCGCATCGCCGGGTGAACGGTGCAGACGACCGGCAGCGGCGTGCGGTTGACGATCTCCCAACCCGCGCCTTGCAGCAGGCGACGCAGCGTGTCGCCTAGCGCGGCCTCACCCTCGATCCGCCTGGCGAGCGTCGTTGGCTGGAGGACCGATGTCAGCACTCTGAGCCCGCTGTTCGCGCGCGAGCCCTGGAGGGACATGGAGGAGAACTCGTGCCGCCCGACGTCACGGCCTGAGACGTTGAAGGCGCGTTCCACCGCCTCGCGACGGCGGCATAGAAACATGCCGCATCCGCCCGCGCCGAGCGGCACCAGGGTCTTGTGGGGATCGAAGATCAGCGAGTCCGCAGCGTCGAGCCCGGCGAGGCAGGCCTCGCGCAGACGCGGCGAAAAAGCCGCGATGGCGCCCCACGGCGCATCGACGTGAAACCAGGCGCCGTGGCGGCGGCAGACCTCGCCGATCTCGGTGAGCGGATCGACGATCCCGGACGGCGTCGCTCCCACCGAGCCGATAACCATGAACGGCAGGTACGCTCCCGAGGCGGCGTCCTCCGTCATCGCGTCCTCGAGTGCGGCCACGTTCATGCGCAGGTCGCCGTCCACCGGCACGGTACGGACCGACGCGGTGCCGATAAGGTTGCGCGCGTTCTTCTCGATCGAGACGTGGGTCTGGGGCGTCACGTAGAGCGCCGGCCGCACCTGGAGCGGCATCGAGCCGTGGCGCCAGTATTCGTAAGGCTCCTCGCGTCCGGCCCCGTCCGTGCAGAGCGACGAATCGTAGGCGGCGCAGCGCGGGTTGCGGTGGGAAAGCCGGTCGGTGAGCGCGACGATCATGGCGGTTTGGTTGGCCTCGGTGCCGCAGGCAGTGAAGTGCCCGGCCCCGCTCTCGGGATCGATGCCGAAGGTCTCCATGATCAGATCGACCCCGTACTGCTCGAAGGCGGCGGAGGCCGGATGCTGGCCGCGTACCGCGACATTCGCGCCGCGGCGGTTGGTCTCGTCCATGGCGGCGATGGAGGCGGCGTCGGCGTCGATACAGAAGTAGCCCATGTTCAGCGGGCTGCTCACGTCGGTGTCATAGAGGTCGGCGAGCCGGCGGAAGACCTGCATGAGCCGGTCCACCGGGATATCGCCGGCGCCTGGGTCGAGGTTCTCGCGCACGAGCGAATAGAGCGCCTCGAAGGCCGGGGCGTCGCGGGTCGCAGGCGTTTGCATCATGGCGGAGGTTCCGTGGCGGCGGGCCGCTGGTGGACGCGAAACCGCCCTCCTCTTGTAGCACTCAAGAGTAGAAGTGAAGATTCGCGTTTGACAATTTCAAGCATATCTTCAATATACTCGCGATAACTATCCAGTCACCCATGATAAAGATATTGAAATGAGCGATCAGACAGAAAATGCCGGCTCGGACCACGATCTGTTACGCATGACTGCAGACGTGGTCACCGCCTACGTCGGCAATAATACCGTGGCGCCAGCCGAGCTTGCAGAGGTTGTTCGCACGGTCCATGCCTCGTTGCGGGAGGCTCAGGCCGGCGCGACCGCCGTTGCAGCACCGCCGAAGCCCGCCGTCCCGATCAAGAAATCGATCACGCCCGATTACCTGATCTGCCTCGAAGACGGCCGCGAGTTGAAGATGCTCAAGAGGCATCTGCGCACGACCTACAACATGACCCCCGACGAATACCGGGCGAAGTGGAGCTTGGATGCCGACTATCCCATGGTCGCGCCCAACTATGCCAAGCGGCGGTCGGAGTTTGCGAAGCAGATCGGCCTCGGCCAGAAACGGCGGAAGACCGAGACTTCCGAGAGCGACACTGTGTCGGACGAAGGCGGCGCATCGTCCACAGGCGGCGCTGGCACCCATTAGCGCCCGCCGGGGCCTCGCCCTAACTCCCCTTGTCCTCCTTGCGGCCGGTCGTCGTCACCAGGAAGAGACCGGCGAACATCAGGACCACCGCGCCCCAGATATAGGCCGACGGCGCCTCACCGAAGAACCATATGCCGAAGCCCATGCCAGACAGCGTGGCGATGTAGTTGACGGTCGAGAAGATCACCGGGCCGGCGCGGCGAATGACCTCGAACACCAGATAGAACGAGACGCAGTTGTTGGCCATCGCGGCGATCGTGGCGCCGTGGCCGATGCCGAATGAGCCGCCGAAGGCCCACCACTTGCCGGTCGCGGCCATCACGATGAGCACGTAGCCGGCCGACGCGAGCATCATGCCGGCCGCGAGCGGCAGCGATCCGGTCTCCTGCGGGCGCCAGCGCGCGACCAGCACCGCGTTGACGGCATAGGAGAGCGAGGGCAGGAGCCCGAGCGCCACCCAGCCGGCCATGCCCGGCGCCGGGAGGCTCGCCTGTGGCAACAGCACCACGAGGATGCCGGCGAGCCCCAGAAGAATGCCGCTGAAACGGAGCGCATGGAACCGATCCAGCCTGAGCGTGAGCGCCAGTGCGTAGATCATCACCGGTACCAGCGAGAGCCCGAGAGTGAGCAGACTCGCCGGCACCTTGGCCGCGAGGTAGGCGAGCAGCATGTAGGGAAAGGCGAGGTTGAGCGCGCCGGCCGAGAGGAAGATACGCACATGGCGAAAGTCGAAGGGCGGCAGGCGGCGCAGCGCCGCGGCCATGAGCATCAGTGCCGCGCCCCCGCCGAGCGATTGCCAGAACACGTAGGGCAGGAAGGGCACGCCGTCGTCCACAGCGAAGCGGTTGAGCGAGATCGCCAGCGCGAAGGAGACGCCTAGGGCGAAGAGCATTCCGATCGTGAGGGGGCTCCGGCCGGCGGCGGGTCCGGACATCTCCGCAGGCCGCGGATCGTCGGGCATGGGCTGGGCCTCTCGCGGGCCAGCGCAGGCTTGGTGCGCCTATGCCCGGATGCTAGAAAAACGGGTCGCTCAGGGGTGAATCATGGTCCAAACCGCTGCGACCGCCAAGGCCGCACCGACCCGCACGAAACCGGTATTCCAGTGGGACGATCCGTTCCTGCTCGACGATCAGCTCAGCGAGGACGAGCGGCTGGTGCGCGACACCACCCGCGCCTACGCCCAAGAAAAGCTGATGCCGCGCATCCTCGAGGCGAACCGGCACGAGCGCTTCGACCGCGAGATCATGAACGAGATGGGCGCCCTCGGCCTCTTGGGCTCGACCATCCAGGGCTACGGTTGCGCCGGCGTGAGCTACGTCTGCTACGGCCTTGCCGCGCGGGAGGTGGAGGCAGTCGATTCCGGCTATCGCTCGGCGATGAGCGTGCAATCCAGCTTGGTGATGTATCCCATCGACGCGTATGGCACCGAGGCGCAGAAGCAGAGGTGGTTGCCGCGGCTCGCAAAGGGCGAGGCCGTAGGCTGCTTCGGACTCACCGAGCCCGATTTCGGCTCCGATCCAGGCGGCATGACGACGCGCGCCCGCCCGGTCGACGGGGGCTTCCTCCTCTCAGGCGCGAAGAACTGGATTTCCAACTCGCCCATCGCCGATGTCTTCCTGGTCTGGGCCAAGAACGACGAGGGCACGATCCGGGGCTACCTGCTCGAGAAGGGCATGAAGGGGCTGGCGGCGCCCAAGATCGAGGGCAAGTTCTCGCTACGCGCCTCGGTCACCGGCATGATCCAGATGGACGAGGTGTTCGTGCCGGTGGAGAACGAGCTTCCCGGCGCGAGCGGGCTCTCGGGGCCCTTCCGCTGCCTCAACCGGGCCCGCTACGGCATCGGCTGGGGCGCGCTCGGCGCTGCCGAGTTCTGCTGGCGCGCCGCCCGCGACTACACCATGGACCGTCGGCAGTTCGGCCGGCCGCTCGCGGCCAACCAGCTCATCCAGAAGAAGCTCGCGGACATGCAGACCGAGATCGCCATCGGCCTGCAGGCCTGCCTGCGCGTCGGCCGGCTCTTCGACGAAGGCAGGGCGACGCCCGAGATGATCTCGCTGATCAAGCGCAACTCCTGCGGCAAGGCGCTGGAGATGGCGCGCACCGCCCGCGACATGCACGGCGGCAACGGCATCAGCGACGAGTTCCACGTGATCCGCCACGTCATGAACCTGGAGGCGGTCAACACCTACGAGGGCACCCACGACATCCACGCCCTGATCCTCGGCCGGTCGCAGACCGGCATCCAGGCTTTCGCCTGACGCCATGGCGCGGCGCGGCGGGAAGGGGCGCAAGACAAAGCTCCTGCTCGGCGCGATTGCCGACGATCTCACCGGCGCGACCGATCTCTGCAACACGCTAGTGGCGGGGGGCATGCGCACGGTCCAGGTCATCGGCGTTCCCCGTGCCGAGACCGCGGTGCCGGATGCCGATGCGGTCGTGGTGGCGCTCAAGTCGCGTACCGTGTTGCCCGCGAAGGCGGTGCGCGAGTCTCGCGCGGCGCTCGCCTGGCTCAGGAACGGTGGCGCGCGTCAGATCTTCTTCAAGTACTGCTCGACCTTCGATTCCACGCCGCGTGGCAACATTGGGCCGGTGGCCGACGCGCTGCTGGACGATCTAGGCGCCGATCTCACCATCGCCTGCCCGGCCTTCCCGACCAACGGGCGCACCGTCTACAAGGGGCACCTCTTCGTCGGCGACGTGCTGCTCGAGAACTCGGGCATGCGCGACCATCCGCTCACCCCGATGCGGGACTCCAATCTCGTGGCGGTGCTCGGCGCGCAGACGCCGCGTCCGGTGGGTCTGGTCGGGCATGAGACCGTGTGCAAGGGAGCCCGCGCGATCCGCCGTGCGCTCGATGGGCTGCGGGAGGCCGGCACGCGCCACGCCATCGTCGATGCCATCGCCGATAAGGACTTGATGGCGCTCGGCGCGGCCTGCGCCGACCTGCCGTTGGTCACCGGCGGCTCCGGCGTCGCCATGGGGCTGCCGGCGAACTTTCGGGAGAGCGGCTTGCTGGGGGAGGAAGAGGAGGCCGCCAAGCTGCCTGGCGCGGCGGGCCACGCGGCGGTGATCGCCGGCAGCTGCTCGCCGGCGACGCTCGGGCAGATCGAGCACATGGCGGCCTCCTGCCCCGCGTTCTTCGTCGATGCCGAGGCGCTCGCTGCGCGCCGGCGGGTGGCGGCGGAGGCGCTGTCCTGGGCGCGGCCCCGGCTCGCCGACGGGCCGGTGCTGATTTACGCCAGCGCCCCGCCGGCGCGGGTCAGGCGAATCCAGAAGAAGCTCGGCGCAGACAGGGCCGGCGCAATGATCGAGCGTTGCCTCGCGCGTATCGCGAAGGGCCTCGTCGATGCCGGCACAGGCCGGCTGGTGGTGGCGGGCGGCGAGACAGCGGGCGCCGTGGTCGGTGCATTGGGGGTTCAGGCGCTCCGCATCGGGGCCGAGATCGACCCCGGCGTGCCATGGACCATGAGCGTCGGCGAGCCCCGGCTCCATCTCGCGCTGAAGTCCGGCAACTTCGGCGCGCCCGACTTCTTCACCCGCGCGTT
>JAPPKP010000212.1 GCA_028819955.1 Rhodospirillaceae bacterium
CGCGCCAGCCACTACTGGTACACGCCGGACGCCGGCGGCACGGTCGACAAGGACAAGCCGACCCAGGTCGGCCGCGCGCTTCGGCAGCTCGACATCGAGCTCATCGCGGCCTATTCGCCCGAGGCCAGGGGGCGGTCCGAGCGCATGTTCGGCACCCTGCAGAAGCGCCTGCCCCAGGAGCTCAGGCTCGCCGGCATCACCGAGATGGCCGAGGCCAACCGCTTCCTCAAGGAGGTCTACCTGCCGCTCCACAACGCCCGCTTCGCGATCCCGGCCGAGGACAAGGGCTCCGCCTTCGTCCCCTTCGCCGGCGCGCTCGACGATATCCTCTGCGTCCAGGACGAGCGCACCGTCTCCAACGACAACACCGTGCGCTATCGCGGGCTCAGCCTGCAGATCCCACCCGACCGACACCGCCGCCACTACGTCAAGGCAAGGGTCAGGGTGCATGAATATCCAGACGGAACCCTGGCCGTCTTCCATGGCCCCAAATGCCTGGCACGATACCGGGCCACGGGCGAGCCCATCGAAAACCAAACCCGGCAGGCCGCGTGAGCCGCTTCGACGCGACCGGCCAGGGGCCTGTGGACAAGTGGACAGCCGCTCCGCGCCTGACCACTTCCCCACAGGCCAACCACAACAACAGAAGCGGTCAACTCATCTGGTACATAAACCGGTCAAATCAGAATGTGCTCGACAGGCCGCCCGCGCAGATCGCTTGATCCGGGTTGGAGTCGCGGGCCAGCCCGGAATTCTCACCAAGGTCATGGTCTGCGCGGCACTGTCCGGCCGGCGGGGCAGGAAAGGCGCGCAGCGCGTCGCGCGTTCCACGCGCGGAGCGCACGATGCGGACCTCAACCGTAGTCCCCGCTACGCTTCTCGGCCCGCTCCCAACGGATCGAACACCTAGGCGCGACACGGGCCGTGACCCTGATGAGAAAGGCGAGTTAACCCCAACCTGGACGACGGCAACCAGTACATGAACGACTTGCTCGCCTGGGACATCGTTGCCAGCCCCGACCTCACGCCTCGGAATGGCATGCTGCCGGTCCTTACCGGGCCGGGACTGGGCTTCGAGCTGGATCACGACGCCGTCGACCGCGCTGCGCGAGCTTGGAGAGACAGCGGCTGAAAGCGCCCAACCGCTGAAACGGCGTCCGCAGCTAAGTCCCGCGCTGCGCGAGACGGCTTCGAGACCCTCCCGCGGCGGACCGCGCGCTAGTTCGCTCCGCCGCCGTCGTCCTCGTTGGCCGGTTCGGCGAAAGAGTCCTCCATCATCCTCCTGGTTCTCTCTCTGTCGAACACCGATATGGAGAGCATCAAGGCGTCCTCCTCGCCCGCGGCGACGAACCCGTGCGGCATCAGGCTGTCGAAATGCACCGAGTCGCCCTGCTCGAGAACGGTCGGGCTGTAGGGCTCCATGTAGAAGCGTACGCTTCCGCTCAGGATGTAGATCAACTCCTCGCCCGCGTGGCTGCTCATCGCCAAGGGCTCGCTCCGTCCTGCCGGCACCCGAACCACCGCCGGCTGAAGCGCCTTCATGGCGATTTCACTGCTCAGCGCTTCGTATGCGCCAAGCGGCGTCTCGTAGCGCACGCCCTCGTTGGCCCGTGTGACCGTGCGGGCGCCGTGCGCAAAGGTGTAGAAGCTCTCGCCCAGGAGCGCGAGAAGATCCAGGCCGAGACCGTCGGCGAGGCGGGTCAGCACGTCGAAGTTGGGAGAGGACTGGTTGTTCTCGATCTTCGAGAGCGTCGAGATCGCCACGCCGGTCTTGGCGCTGACCGCCGCGAGTGTCAGGTCGTTGTTCTTCCTCAGGCGTTGCAGCGCCCTGCCGATGTTGTTCCGCTCGTGCCGCTCGGCCGCCATGGAGCCCTCGGGTCCGGTCGTGTTTCGTCGCGGGAAGAGTATCACCGAGTATCGTCGATACCAGCGGCCGTCGCTCATTCCACGGGCAAGCCGGCCCTTGTGCGGTGCCGACGCCCGCTGCATCAGCCCCGTGCCACGGGCGGGATGTAGTCCTCCAGGTCCTCCTCGCCGAAGCGGACCGTGCGTCCGAGCTCGGCGGAGCGGTAGAGCGCCATCAGGATCTCGGTCACGGCGAGCCCGTCGCGGAAGGTCTCGCTGGGCGGCGTTCCGGTGCGGAAGCACTCCACCATGTGGCGGTTCTCGCTGGTGTAGCCGTAGACTCCCGCTTCGTCCTCCAGCGCCGGCATCAGGCCCTGCTCGGCGTTCTGCTTCTCCACCAAGTCCTCGCCGGCCGCGCCCTTCACCGCCCGCGAGATGAAGACCTTGAGCCCCGTGCCGAGGGAGGAGAACTCCATCGAGTACTCGGGCCCCAGCAGCTCGAGCTGAATGCGCAAGCCGGCGCCGACGTAGGCCCAGGACGTCGTGGTCTCGATCATCGCCTCGTTGCCGTCCGGGTCCTCCAGCACCAGGGTGCCGCGCGCGAAGTCCTCGGCAGGCCGGCGGCCGTAGTCGACCTCGCGCCCCATCTCCCGCTTCAGCCGGCGCACGTAAGCCGGCCGAGTCCACTTGAGGTTGGCGATGGTCGCGTTCGCGCTCACTACCTTGAGCGCATCCCGGGCCTCGCCCGGCGCAGTCAGCAGGTGGCGCGCGACTTCCACCGAGTGGCACATCATGTCTGAGAGCACGCCGCCGCCCTGCCTCTCGCCCTGCCAGAACCAGGGCATGTGCGGGCCGGAATGCTCCTCGGCCGCCCGCGCGAGATAGGGCCGGCCGGTGAGCGGCACGGCGCGGCGCCAGACGATCTCCTTGCCGCGCTCGACCGCGGTCGAGAACACCTGGTTCTCCAAGTAGCCGGTGGCGACCCTGGCGTCGTCGGCGAGCCGGACCATGGCGCGGGCCTCGGCGAGATTGCGTGCGAGCGGCTTTTCGCAGGCGACGCCGCGCAGCCTCTTGCCGCCCTTCACCGCCTTGTGGATTGCCTGCATGGTGGCGACGCGGGTGTCGTTGGGCGAGAGGATCCAGAGCGCATCCACGTCCTTGGCCCGGATCAGCTTGTCGAGGGAGGCATGGGCCGTGCAGGGGCCGAGGCCAAGCTCGTTGGCGCGATCGGCCAATGCTGCGCGGCTCTCCTTCGTCGAACTATAGACCCCGGTGATGGCACAGTTGCGCACGCCGGTGAAGGATTCGAGGTGAAAGCGCGCGATGAAGCCCGCGCCGATCATCCCGATACGCAGCGTCTTTAGCGGCTTGCGCTGGGCCATGGTCTCTTCCTCCCCTGCAACGGATGCGGGCCAACATTATGGCGCCTCCTGCCCAGACACCACACCGTGGCTCACACGCCGGCGTGGACCATGACCCCGGCGCGAGTTCCGGGCTAGAGTGCGTCGCGCGAAGGGGGGAAGCCCGCCGTCGGGAGGCAGAGCCATGGAACTCGGCATGCTCATGATGCCGCTGCACCGGCCCGAGCGGCCGTTCCTCACGGTGCTGCGCGAGGACCAGGAGGCGATCGTGCTCGCGGACGAGCTGGGCTTCTCGGAGGTCTACGTCGGCGAGCATTATTCCAACAAGCCGGAGCAGATCACCTCGCCCTTCATCTTCCTCGCGACCCTGATCGAGCGCACCAGGCAGATCAAGTTCGGCACCGGCGTCATCAACCTGCCGCAGCAGCACCCGGCGATCGTCGCAGCCCACGCCGCGATGTTCGACCAGCTCGCCGAGGGCCGCTTCATCTTCGGCATCGGGCCCGGCGGCTCCCCCGGCGACTTCGAGATGTTCAAGCTGAACAACCCGCCGGACCGGCCAAAGATGATGCAGGAGTCGATCGAGACGATCCTGAAGATCTGGTCGCAGGAGCCGCCCTACGAGTTCCCCGGCGGCTACTGGGATTTCCGGATCAAGGACGCCTACCGCAGCGATCTCGGCGTCGGCGTCATGGCCCGGCCGTACCAGACGCCGCATCCGCCCATCGCCGTCTCGATCATGAGCCCGCGCTCCGGCAGCGCGCGCACCGCCGGCGAACACGGCTGGATCCCGATCTCGGCCAACTTCACGCCGGCCTGCCACGTCAAGACCCACTGGGAGGCCTATGCCGAGGGCTGTGCGGCGGCAGGGCGGGAGCCCGACCCCGCGATCTGGCGGGCGGCCCGCAGCATCCTCGTGACCGAGAGCGACACGGAAGCCGAGGACTACCTGGCGGACCCCGACAACACGCTCGCCTTCTACTTCAACTACCTGCGCACGGTTCTGCTGGATGCTGACTTCGGCGCGCTGCTCAAGGACGACCCCGCCATGTCGGACGAGGCGATCACCACCCAATACATGCTAGACGCGATGGTCGTAGCCGGCAGCCCGCGCACCGTGACCGAGAAGCTCGTGGCCTTTCGCGAGGAGGTCGGCGACTTCGGCACCCTGATCGCGACCGCGCACGACTGGGACGACGAGGCCCGTTGGCGGCGCTCCATGCGCCTGCTCGCCGACGAAGTAATGCCGCACCTGTAGCGGGAGAAAGCAATGGCGCAGGCCGAGTACGATCTGGTGATTCGGGGCGGCACCGTGGCCACGGCGGCCGACACGGTCGCCTGCGACGTCGGCATCCGCGACGGCCGCGTCGTCGCCTTGGCGGAGGGGCTCAGTGCCGGCGCGAACGAGATCGACGCCAGCGGAAAACTCGTGCTGCCGGGCGGTGTCGACAGCCACTGCCACATCGACCAGCCCTCGTCGATGGGGGCTACCACGGCGGACGACTTCCGCTCCGGCTCCATCTCGGCCGCCTGCGGCGGCACCACGTGCATCATCCCCTTCGCGGCGCAGCACCGTGGCCAATCGTTGCGGGCGGTGGTCGAGGACTACCACGCGCGCGCCCGCGGCAAGGCCGTGATCGACTACGCCTTTCACCTGATCGTCTCGGACCCAACCGAGCAGGTGCTGGGGCAGGAGCTGCCGGCGCTGATCAAGGACGGCTACACCTCGTTCAAGATCTACATGACCTACGACGCGCTCAAGCTCGACGACCGCCAGATCCTCGACGTGCTCGCGGCAGCGCGGCGCGAGGGGGCGATGGTGATGGTCCACGCCGAGAACCACGACGTCATCGCGTGGCTCACCGAGCGCCTGATCGGCGCCGGCCGCTCCGCCCCGCAGTTCCATGCTGTGGCCCACGCGGCCCAGGCCGAGCGCGAGGCCACCCACCGGGCGATCACGCTCGCCGAGATCGTCGACCTGCCGATCCTGATCGTGCATGTTTCCGCGCAAGCGGCGATCGAGGAGATCCGCGCCGCCAAGGCGCGGGGGCTCCGGCTCTACGCCGAGACCTGCCCGCAATACCTCTTCCTCACTGCCGCCGACCTCGACCGCGAGGGCTTCGAGGGCGCCAAGTACGTGTGCAGCCCGCCGCCCCGCGACAAGGCGAACCAGGAGCACGTCTGGCGCGGGCTGGAGAGCGGCGTGTTCGATGTCTTCTCCTCCGACCACGCGCCCTATCGCTACGACGATCCGGAGGGCAAGCAGATGCACGGCAAGGGCGCGCCCTTCAACAGGATCGCGAACGGCGTGCCGGGGCTGGAAATCCGCCTGCCGATGCTCTTCTCCGCCGGCGTGGGCTCGGGGCGGATCGGCCTCAACCGCTTCGTCGATCTCTGCTGCACCCGGCCGGCCAAGCTCTACGGCCTCTACCCGCGCAAGGGCTCCATCGCGGTGGGCGCGGACGCTGACATCGCAATCTGGGACCCGGAACACACGGTGACGATCTCCAGGGACATGTTGCACGACAATCTCGACTACACGCCCTACGAGGGCCGGGTGGTCACCGGCTGGCCCGTGACCACGCTCTCCCGCGGCCAGGTCGTGTGGGACGACGGCGCGGTGCTGGGCGAGCCGGGGCGCGGCGAGTTCCTGCGCTGCGACCTGCCGGCGGCAGCGCATCCGCTGGGCCGGCGGGTCCACGGCTTCGCGCCCGAGAGCGGCGACTACGACGCCCCGTGGGCGAAAGGAGGCGAGGAATGAGCCGGATCGTCGCCGTCGCGGCCGCCCAGCTCGGGCCCATCGCCCGCGACGAGCCGCGCGCAAGCGTGGTCGCGCGCATGATCGCCCTGATGCGCGAGGCGGCAGAGCGGGGCGCCGACCTCGTGGTCTATCCCGAGCTCGCGCTCACCACGTTCTTCCCGCGCTGGCTGCTCGACGAGGCCGAGGTGGACACGTTCTTCGAGGCGGAGATGCCCGGACCCGAGACCAGGCCGCTGTTCGAGGAAGCCGCTTCCCTCGGCGTCGCCTTCCACCTCGGCTATGCCGAGCTTGTGCGGCAGGGCAGGGCGACCCGCCGCTTCAACACCGCCGTCCTGGTGGACGAGACCGGCGCCATCGTCGGCAAGTACCGCAAGGTGCACCTGCCCGGCCACGCCGAGCACGAGCCGGAGCGCGAATTCCAGCACCTGGAGAAGCGCTACTTCGAGGTGGGCAACCTCGGCTTCCCTGTGTGGGAGGCGCTCGGCGGGCGCATCGGCATGCTGATCTGCAACGACCGTCGCTGGCCCGAGGCCTTCCGCGTGCTCGGCCTGCAGGGCGTCGAGCTGGTGCTGATCGGCTACAACACGCCCGCGCTCAACGGCCTCGCCTTCGAGCCGCCGCACCGGCGTGCCTTCCACAATCACCTCACCATGCAGGCCGGCGCCTATCAGAACGGAACCTGGGTGGTGGGCGTCGCCAAGGCGGGGCGCGAAGAGGGCGTGGACATGCTGGGCGGCAGCGCCATCGTTTCGCCCAACGGCGAGATCGTGGCGCAGGCCCGCTCGGTGGACGACGAGGTCATCGTCGCGGCCTGCGACCTCGACGACGGCGCGTTCCTCAAGTCCACCACCTTCGACTTCGCGGCCCACCGCCGCACCGAACACTACGGCCTGATCGTCGAGACCACAGGCCTCGTGCCGCCGCGCGGGAAGGCACCGTGAGCGCCCGCATCCTCGTCATCAACCCCAACAGCAGCAAGACAGTGACCGAGGACATCGCGCGCGCCCTGGACGGCTTTCGCTTGGACGGCGGGCCCACCATCGACTGCATGACACTCGCCGATGGCCCGCCCGGCATCGAGACCCAGCGCCACGTGGACGAGGTGGTGGCGCCGCTTTGCCGCGCGATCGAGCGGGAGCGCGCGGATGCCTTCGTCATCGCCTGCTTCTCCGACCCCGGCCTCCATGCCGCGCGGGAGGCGACCGGCACGCCGGTCTTCGGCATCGCGCAATGCGGTATCCTGTCGGCGCTCGCACGGGGCGAGCGCTTCGGCGTCGTCGCGATCCTCCAGGGCTCGATCCCGCGCCACCGGCGCTATGTGGCGTCGCTCGGCCTGAGTGACCGCATGGCCGGCGAGCGCGCCATCGGCCTCGGGGTCACCCAGCTCGCGCAGGAAGAGATCGTCGCCGACCGCATCGGGCAAGTTGCCGAGCGGCTCCGCGACGAGGACGGGGCGGACGCGATCGTGCTCGGCTGTGCCGGCATGGCTCGATACCGCGCGCCGCTCGAAGCGCACCTCGGCTGCCCCGTCATCGACCCCTCACAGGCCGCGGTCGGCATGGCGCTCGCGATGCTGCGGAGCCTCAGCTAGACCGGCAGCGACTAATTCGGTCTAATCGCGCCGGGCTCGCCTTCCGCGCTGTTTCACGGGCGCGGAAAGGGGGATCAATTGTGAATTCTGGCGGGCGAGAGCCCGGGCAAGAGAAGGGAGATGTGACGATGAAGAGGTTGACGAGGAACGTCGCGTTCGTTGCGCTTTGCGGCGCAGCAGTCGCCGCAGGGGGCATCGCGTTCGGCACGACGCCGTCCGAGGCGGGGACCGAGCTGCGCGCGATGACCTGGGAGGGCTACACGGACCCGAGCGTGGTCGAGATCTTCACCGAGAAGACCGGCTGCACGCTGGTGCCTACCTACATCGGCTCGAACGACGAGATCACCGCGAAGATGGCGGCGGGCGGCGGCGGTTACGACCTGATCTCGCCGGCGGTGGACAATGCCCAGCTGATGGTCGGCATGGGGGTTCTGGAGCCGCTCGACCCGGCCCGCCTCAAGCATTTCGACGAGATCTACGCCTCCTTCCGCGACCACCCAGGCGTGCAGTCGGACGGCCAGATCTGGTCGATGCCGATGGCCTGGGGCTCGATCCCGCTCATGTACCGCACGGACAAATTCGAGACCCCGCCGACCTCGGCCGCCGTACTGTTCGACCCGCAATACGAGGGCAAGATCGGCGTCCAGAACGTCAAGACCAGCATGTATCTCACTGCCCGGCTCATGTATGGCGCGGACTTCGACGTCTACGACATGACCGACGAGCAGCTCGACGCGATCAAGCAGAAGATGATCGAGCAGAAGCCGCTGGTGCGGAAGTACTGGTCCTCCGCCGGCGAGCTGATCGAGCTCTATGCCAACGGCGAGGTCTGGGTCTCGGAGACCTGGGGCGGCTACCAGGTGAGCCAGCTCAAGGAGATGGGCATCCCTGTCGCCGAGGTGCTGCCGGACGAGAAGGCCGACGGCTGGCAGGACGTCTGGAACATCGTGAAGGGCAGCGAGAACATCGACTGCGCCTACGAGTGGATCAACTTCATCTCAGGGCCCGACGGCCAGTGCGGCATGGTGCGGGTCGCGGGCTACTCCGCCGCGAACCCGGTCGCCGTCGCGGACTGCCTGACCGACGAGGTGAAGCGCGACCTCCACCTCGACGACCTCGACTATGCGGA
>JAPPKP010000362.1 GCA_028819955.1 Rhodospirillaceae bacterium
TCGCCGATCGAGCACATCCTGGAAACCGGCAGCGGGGTCTGCCAGGACTACACCCACGTGATGATCGCCATCGCCCGCTCGTGGGGAATTCCGAGCCGCTACGTCTCGGGCTACCTGCACCGCGAAGGCGCGCCTGGCGAGCAGACGCCCGAGGGCGCGAGCCATGCCTGGGCGGAGTTCCTGCTCCCCGATCTCGGCTGGTTCGGGATCGACCCCACCAACGACACCATCGCCGATCACCGCCACGTGCGCATCGCCGTGGGCCGCGACTACGCCGATGCGGCGCCGACGCGGGGCGCCGTGTTCGGCGGGGGCGAATCCCGGCTCGACGTGGTGGTGAGGGTGGCCGAGGGCGGCGAGCCCGAGCCCGCCATCGCACCGCGCCCGGAGCGGCCGTTCCTCAGCGACGCGACGCCCACCCCGGCGGTCCCGCAAGCCGGCACCGATCAGTAAGCGTGGCGGGCGCCCGCGTTGTGGCACCGGGCGATCCCGACTACCTTGAGGCGCAACGGCAAAGAGCCAGGCGGCCGATCGTTCCATGCGCATTCCCGGCGTCGACAAGGCGACAGAAAACCTCTTCAAGTGGGCGGAGCGGGAGGAATGGGAGGGCCTGCGACTGGAGATTTACGACGCCCACATCGATCCTGCCGCCGACGCCCTGGACATGTCCGGAGACGACATCGCCGAGCTTCTCGGCGACAGCGCCTTCATGCTGCACGTCTTCATCACCGAAGATTTCCTTACTGCCCGCTTCGGCGAAGACGACCAACAGAACGTCATCGACGACTATCTCAAGCGGCGCGGGTGGCGCGAAGCCGTTTCCGCCAGGCGCTACCTGGAGGCGCTGAGGGATTCCGTCGTCTCCCTCTACGAGATCGTCGACGTCGATCCGGGTCGGAGCGTGACGGTGCGCGACCTGATCCTGGGCGGGGAGGCGGTGACGGTAAACGAGAAGCAGGGCTCGCAATCGCTCGCTCGCTGGGACCGCGTGGCGGCGCGCGTCGTCACCGTGAACGGGAGGGAGCACTTCACGGGCGGCATTCTGCGGTTTCGCCACGAGGCTTCGGAGGAGCTCTTGTCGGTCTTCGACGAGATGGCGGAGCGAATGCAAGAGGAGTTGCGCGAGGCAGCCGAAGAGACGGGCGACGATTCGCCGATTGAGCTGGAAGCGGTGCGGCGATTGATCGTTCTGGGACTGCCGTGCGCAACGGTATTCTCGGAGCACTGGACGATCGACACGATCACTCGGCTCCGGGCTCCCCTGCCGGAGCTTCGCAACAGCGACAACGAGGCGATCGTCTTCTCCGAAGTGCGCTTTCCCGTCACGGGAGACGAGGCGAGGGTGGCCGCAGTGCTCGACGGGATCGAGGCGTTGGAGAGGGAGGAGGAGGGCGACGAAGCGCGCTGGGCCTGGCTGGCACCGGGTTCTCCGTTCGAGCGGAGGAATCGGGCACGCGAGGAACCTCCGGCGGCCGAAGCGGAGGACACCACCTTCATGACGTCGCTCGGCGCCGCCACGTTGGCGAGCGGTGCGCTGGTTCTCGCCGTCAATTCCCGGGAACGGGCCGAGCGGGGGCGGGACCTGCTGGAGTCCAGTCTGGGCGACCTGGTGGGGAGCCCGCTGATCTCACACCAGGATCCGGAGCAGGCGATGGCGCAGTTCGCCGGGCAACCGGAGGACGAGCCCGAGATTCCGCCCGAGGAGGCGGCGTGGATCGTCCATGCCTACCTCGACAAGCATTACCGCCGCACCCTGGACGAACCGATTCCCATGCTGGACGGCAAGACCCCGCGCCAGGCCGCGGCGACGACGGAGGGCCGTGCACAGGCGATAGACTGGCTCAAGCACCTGGAGAACGAGGAGCAGCACCGCGCCGCGCAGCAGGGCGAGGAGCCCTACGACACCGCCTGGATTTGGCGCGAGCTGGGGATCGAGGCGCCGCGGTAAGGCGCTTCGGCTTTACACGGAAACGCCCTCGCGAATCGCTCTATCGCGACGCGTCGCGGATGGGTTCCGCGATGCGCGCGCGGAGGCCGTGCAGTGGGCCCTCGATGCCGTCGCGGTCGACCACCGAGCCGGCGAGCAATACCGGAGCCAAGCGCAGTTCACAATTGTTCCTTATCGGGTGAAGAAGAGCGATCCGATTCACGCGGCGCGAAGGGTCCTGCGTCGACTCGGGGGCCTCGATGTCCGTTGAGGCTGTCTTGCCACGATCCTGTGCCATAGTGATTCGCCGGTCGTCTCGAGTCGATCCGGCGAAAGCCACACCCCGCGAGAAAGGATCAGGACAGTGGGAACATCGCGACTCACCCTGTTCGCACCCTGGAGGCTGGCAGCTGTTGCCATTGCGCTCACCCTGGGCCTCGCCGCGCAGGCAGAGGCGGCGGGAACCCATCCGGTGACGGGCGAGGCGCTGGCAGACGACCAGACCTTCACCTACCGCCTGCTCGACCAGTTCCCCACGCTCGACCCGCAGCTGAACCAGGACGTGTCCGGGTTCCATGTCATCCGCGACCTCTTCGAGGGCCTGCTGAGCCAGGATGGGGACGGCAACCTGGTGCCGGGCGTGGCCACGGGCTACGCGGCGTCGGACAACAACACGACCTACACGTTTACGCTGCGCCCGGAGGCCACGTGGTCGAACGGCGATCCCGTGACCGCGCACGACTTCGTCTACGCCTGGCGGCGCGCAGTCGATCCCGCCACCGCCTCGCCCTACGCCTGGTACGTGGAGCTCACCCAGATCGTGAACGCCAAGGAGATCCTGGCGGGCGAGAAGCCGACCGCCGAGCTGGGCGTGAGAGCGGTCGACGATCACACCCTGGAGGTGAAGCTCAACCAGCCCCTGCCCTACTTCCCGGCGATGACCACGTATGCCGCGCTCTTTCCCACCCACCAGGCGACCATCGAGGCCCACGGGACGAAGTGGACCGCGCCGGAGAACATCGTCTCCAACGGGGCCTACGTGCTCGATGAGGTGGTGCTGAACGAGTTCCACACGCGGGTGAAGAGCCCGACGTACTGGGGCGCAGACGGCGTCGTCATCGAGAGGGTGACGGGCCTGGTCATCAACGACGTCAACCAGGCTCTGACCCGCTATCGAGCCGGCGAGCTCGACCATCTGGAGCCGTTGCCGTCGGGGCAGTTTCCCGCGCTCAAGGAGGAGCTTCCCGACGAGGCGACGAGCGTGCCCCGCCTCTGCTCCTACTACTACGCCCTCAACCACACCGAGAGCGGCAATGCGGCGCTGCATGACGTGCGCGTGCGCCAGGCGCTGAGCATGGCCATCGACCGCGACGTGATCGTGAACCAGCTGCTCAAGGGCGGCCAGTGGCCCGCCTACAACTTCACCCACCGCAAGACCGCCGGCTTCACCATGCCGGAGATCGCCTACGGCCAGCTGAGCCAGGCGGAGCGGGACGCCGAGGCCAGGCGGCTGATGGCGGAGTCGGGCGCGGAGGGGCTCACGCTCAAGCTGATCTACAACACCTCGGAGGCCCACAAGCAGATCGCCACCGTGGTCAGCCAGATGTGGAAGCAGAAGCTCGGCGTCGCCACTGAGCTCGCGAACTTCGAGTGGAAGACCTACATCAACCTGCGCAAGGCGCAGGAGTTCGACCTGGCGCGCTCCGGCTGGTGCGGCGACTACAACGAGGCTTCGACCTTCCTCGATCTGCTCACCACCACCCATGGGGCGAACGACGGCAAGTACTCGAACCCCAGGGTGGACGAGCTGATGAGCGCATCCAAGACCGCCGAGGACCCGGGCCCGATCTATGCCGAGGTCGAGCAGATCCTGGCCGAGGACATGGCCATCATCCCGATCTACCACTATGCGAACACGTTCCTGCTCTCCAGCGACATCAAGGGCTGGCCTTACAACAACGTGGAGAACAACTGGTATTCCAGGAACCTCTACCGCATCGCCAAGTGAGTGACGCCTTGCAACGGCGGCACGCTTGCGCGTGCCGCGTTGCCGGATGATCTACTATTTCCTCAAGCGTCTCGCCGTCGCGATCCCGACGCTGCTGATTCTCATCGTCGTTTCCTATGTGCTGATGTACGCCGCACCGGGCGGGCCGTTCGACACCGAACGCACCCTGCCGCCCGAGGTCATGGCCAACTTGCAGGCCAAGTACGGCCTCGACCAGCCGCTGGTCGTGCAGATCTGGCGCTACGTCGTCTCCATCGTGACCGAATTCGATTTCGGCCCTTCGTTCCAGTACACCGACCAGACGGTCAACGAGATCATCCGCCAGGGCTTTCCCGTGACGCTCACCTATGGCGGCTGGTCGTTCCTCGCAGCCGTCCTGGTGGGGGTCTCGCTCGGCATCGCCGCGGCCGTCTACCACAACACCGTGCTCGATTATCTGGCGGTGGGGGTCTCCATCGGCGCGCAGGTGCTGCCGAACTTCGTGCTGGCGCCGATCCTCACGCTGATCTTCACGCTCTGGCTCAACTGGCTCCCCGGCGGCGGCTGGCAGGGCGGGCACTGGCCCTACGTCATCATGCCGGTGATCGCGCTCTCGACGTCGTTCATGGCGTCCATCGCGCGCATCACGCGCTCCTCCATGCTGGAGGTGCTGAACGCGGGCTTCATCCGCACCGCCCGCGCCAAGGGCCTCTCCATGCGGCGCATCGTGTTCCGTCATGCGCTGAAGCCGACGCTGCTGCCGGTGATCTCGTTCCTGGGGCCTGCGTTCGTCGGCATGATTACCGGCTCGGTGGTGATCGACGTCTTCTTCGCGACCGGCGGGATCGGGCAGTTCTTCGTGAACTCGGCGCTCAACCGCGACTACCCGGTGATCATGGGAGTCACCATCCTGGCAGGCGCGCTCACCATCCTCTTCAACCTGGCGGTCGATCTGCTCTACGCCTGGATCGACCCCAGAATCCGGTACTGACGTGTCGCCCCTCATCTTCGGACGACGCGCGGTCCGGGCGCTGGCCGCCGCCGATGCCGAGAGCGCGGCCGGCGGCCGCTCGCTCTGGCACGACGCCCGCAGCCGCTTCTTCCGCAACCGCGCGGCCGTGGCGAGCCTCGTCGTCCTGGTACTGGTGGCGGCCTTCGCCATCTTCGGCGACCTGATGGCGTCGTGGTCCAACGAGGAAATCGACTGGTCGATCCTGGGCAGCGTGGCGGAGGAAGGCGCGCCCTCGGTCGCCAACGGCCACTACTTCGGGGTGGACGAGCTCGGCCGGGATCTCTTCGCGCGCACGGTCCAGGGCACCCGCATATCGCTGATGGTCGGCATCGTCGGCGCGCTGATCTCGGTGGTGGTGGGGACGCTCTACGGCGCCACGGCGGGCTACTTCGGCGGCAAGCTCGACGGCGCGATGATGCGCATTGTCGACGTGATGATGGCCATTCCCTACATGTTCGTGCTGATCCTGTTCATGGTCGTGTTCGGGCGCTCGATTCTCGTACTCTTCATCGGCATCGGGCTGATCAGCTGGCTCGACATGGCGCGGATCGCGCGCGGGCAGACGCTCAGCATCAAGAACCGGGAATTCGTCGAGGCCGCCGTGGCGATCGGGGTCCGGCCGGGCAGGATCATCCTGCGCCACATCATCCCCAACCTGCTGGGCGTGGTGATCGTCTACGCCACGCTGCTGGTGCCCTCGATGATCGTCTACGAGAGCTTCATCAGCTTCCTCGGCCTCGGCGTGCAGGAGCCCGACACGAGCTGGGGCGCGCTGATCAACGACGGCGCGAGCCAGATGCAGTACGGCACGCTGTGGCAGCTGCTTTTCCCGCTCTTCTTCTTCGTGGTCACGCTGTTCTCGTTCTTCTTCCTGGGCGACGGGCTGCGCGATGCGCTCGATCCGAAGGACCGCTGAGCCGTGGCGCTGCTCCGCGTGCGCGACCTGCGCGTGACCTTCGAGACCGGCGACGGCACGGTGAACGCCGTGAACGGCGTGGACCTGACCGTGGACGCGGGCCAGTCGCTCGCGGTCGTGGGCGAGAGCGGCTCCGGCAAGAGCCAGATCATGTACGCCATCATGGGGCTGCTCGCGCGGAACGGGGCTGCCGCCGGCTCGGTCGCGTTCGACGGCACCGAGATTCTCGGCCTCGACGAGGCGGCGCTGAACCGCATCCGCTCCAGCCAGATCGCGATGATCTTTCAGGAGCCCATGACCTCGCTCAATCCCTACATGCGGATCTCGACCCAGATGATCGAGGTGCTGACGCTGCACAAGGGCATGAGCCGGCGCGATGCGCTCGCGGAATCGGTGCGCCTGCTGGAGGCGATGGAGGTGCCGGAGGCGAAGACGCGCATCGGCATGTACCCGCACGAGTTCTCGGGCGGGATGCTGCAGCGGGTGCTGATCGCGATGGCGCTGCTCTGCCGCCCTCGCCTGCTGATCGCCGACGAGCCGACCACGGCGCTGGACGCCACCGTGCGGGGCCAGATCATGCGCCTGCTGGCGGACGTGCGGGCGACCTTCGATACCGCCGTCATCCTGGTGACGCACGACGTGGGTGTCGTCGCGGGGAACTGCGACGAGATGCTCGTGCTCTACGGCGGCCGGGTGATGGAGAGCGGACCGGTGGCACGCCTCTTCGCGGCACCGCGCCATCCCTACACCCGGGGCCTGCTGGAGGCCGTGCCGCGCCTCGACCGGGACGACGAGAGGCTGCGCGCCATCCCGGGCGATCCGCTCAGCATGAACCTGCTGCCCGCCGGCTGCCCCTTCGCCGCACGCTGCCCGCAGGTGGAAGACATCTGTCATCGGGAGCGCCCTGAGGGCACGCGACCCGCGCCTGACCGGCTGGTCGCCTGCCACCGGCCCCTGGAAGGCGCGGCATGAGTGCGCCCCTACTCTCGGTGCGCGACCTCTCGGTCACGTTCCGCGTCAGGCCGAGGGGGAGCCCGCCCTGGACACGGGCGCAGGCACTGCAGGCGGTCCGGGGCGTGAGCTTCGACCTGGCACCGGCCGAGACCCTCGGCATCGTCGGCGAGAGCGGATCGGGCAAGTCCACCCTCGCCCGCGCCCTGATCGGCACGGTGGCGGCGACGGAGGGGCAGGCGCTCTGGCAGGGCGCGGATCTGCTGGCGATGGACGCCGAGGCTCGGCGTCCGCTGCGGCGCGACATCCAGATGATCTTCCAGAACCCGCTCGGCGCGCTGGACCCCCGGATGACGGCGGGCGAGATCATCGCCGAAGCGCTCACGACCCACGAGAGGCGAATGCCGCGCCACGAGGTCCGCTCGCGCGTCGCCGCGATGCTGGAGCGGGTGGGCCTGCTGCCCGAGCACATCAACCGCTACCCGCACGAGTTCTCCGGCGGCCAGTGCCAGCGCATCAACGTCGCGCGCGCGCTCATCGTCGAGCCCAAGCTGGTGATCTGCGACGAGCCGGTCTCGGCGCTGGATGTCAGCGTGCAGGCGCAGATCGTCAGCCTGCTTCAGGACCTGAAGCGCGACTTGCGCCTCGCCCTGATCTTCATCTCCCACGATCTGAGCGTGGTGAAGCACATCTCCGACCGCATCATGGTGTTCTATCTCGGCCGCACGATGGAGTACGGCGCGGCCGGCGACCTCGTTCGCGGCCCCCGCCACCCCTACACCCGCGCCCTGATCGAGACCGCGCCGGTGCCCGACCCCGCGATCGAGCGCGGGCGCGAGGTGACGGCGCTGAAGGGCGAGCTGCCGTCCCCGCTCGCGCCGCCGTCCGGCTGCGTGTTCCGCACCCGCTGCCCCATCGCCCGCCCAGCCTGCGCGGACGAGCCGCCCGCCATGCGAGCGATCGGCCCCGATCACGTGGCGGCGTGTCCTTATGGGGAGGCAGCAGGGGGTGAGGCCGGTTTGGGATAGGCCGTCCTTCCACGTATAGTCCGGGCGGGTTCCATGCGGGCGCGTCGCGTGCCCTGCGCGCGTGGATGCGCATGGAGGGAGGACGGCATGAAGCTCAGCACCGAACGCATTCTCACCACGCATGTGGGCTCCCTGCCGAGGCCTGCGGACGTCTCCGACATGCTGATCGCCAAGGATAACGAGACGCTCACCGACCAGGACGCCTTCGACGCCTGCATGGTGAGCGCCGTGGCCGAGGTCGTGCGCCGCCAGGTCGAAGCCGGGGTGGACATCGTCTCCGACGGCGAGATGAGCAAGAGCGGCTATTCCACATACGTCACCGAGCGGCTGCACGGCTTCGCCGGCGACAGCGAGCGCAAGATGCCGCGGGACCTCGAGATGTTCCCGGCCTTCGTGCAGCGTGTCGCGGCCCAAGGCGAGGCGCCGCAGGTCAGGCGCGCGCCGTGCGTTGGCGAGATCAGCATCAAGGACGAGGCGCCGCTCCGGAAGGACCTCGCCAACATGGCCTCCGCGCTGGCGGACACCGGCGCGGTCGAGGGCTTCATGAACGCGGCGTCCCCCGGCGTCATCGCGTTCTTCCAGCCCAACCAGTACTACCCGAGCGAAGACGCCTACCTGGACGTGCTCGCCGAGGCGATGAGACCTGAGTACGAGGCGATCCATGCCGCGGGTCTCGTGATCCAGCTCGACTGCCCCGACCTCGCCATGACCCGGCACAGCATCCACAAGGACAAGAGCGACGCGGAATTCGTCGCCGTGGCCGAGCGCAACATCGAGGTGCTGAATGCCGCACTGGAAAACGTGCCTGCTGAGGCGGCGCGGCTCCACCTCTGCTGGGG
>JAPPKP010000242.1 GCA_028819955.1 Rhodospirillaceae bacterium
ACCGGCCCGCTCAGCAACCCGCCGGGGATCGACTCGGGCGACAAGGGCTGCGGGTACCCCTACGGCAACGACTGGTGGGACACCGCGAGCTACGACCAAAGGAACGCAATCCTGAGCTTCGACCACCCGCTCGGAGAGCACGCCGAGCTCCGCGTGGACGCAAACGTCACGGACGGACGCTCGGCGTTCCGCTACGCACCGTCGATCGATGTCTTCTCCGTCGCCCCGGACGAGGGCCTGCTCGACGCAATCAATGCTTCGGCGCGCAATGCTGACCCGGCGTTCGAAGCGACGAGGCAGGACTTCTTCTCGGTCGGGCACCGGTTCATCGGCCACGGCAATCGAGACTGGAGGACGAGCACCGAGGAGTACGACCTCTCGGCAAGCGTCGAGGGGCGGCTCGCCGACGGCCTCGGCTACGACGCCCGCATCGACACTTGGAGGCTCGACGGCGCGGTGAGAGGCGATACCTTCGTGGACGCCGAGATCATCGGGCAGGAAATCGCGGCCGGAAGGTACGACCTGACCGATCCACGGTCGATGGAACCGGACCACCTGAGAGCGATCGAGAGGAGCAGCCTGCGCGAGGAGGTGGACTTCGGCGGGAGGTATCTGGGTGCGCGTCTCGCGCTCGAGGGGGCGAGTGCGGGTATCGGCGGGCGCGACACGGCATGGACTGCGGGGGTCGAACTCGCCGACGTGGAGGCCCACAGCCTGCTGGCGTTCCGGGCGGGAGACGGCAGTACCCGCGATGTGAACGGAGTGCTCGGATCTGGCGGCACCAGCTACGCCGGCGAGCGCGCTGCGGTGGGGACCTTCGCCGACGTATCCGTGCCTCTGGCGGACACCGTGGACGTGAGAGCCGCGGCACGGGCCGACGAGTACGACGACGTCGGCGGGCTGCGCGCGTGGCGCCTCGGGGCGGTGTACCGCCCGAGCGACATCGTGGCGCTGCGCGGCTCGTGGAGCGTGGGCGACAGGGCGCCCTCGATGCACCACCTGCACAGCACCGCGTCGCAGGACCACCCCTATGTCCGTTGCGTCCCGGAGAGCGGACCGCCGCCTCGCACGTGCGACGCGTCGAACTACCGGCAGGTGACGCGCATTACGAGCGGGAACCCCGAACTGGAGCCATCAGGATCGCAAAGGCGCTCCATCGGCGCCGAGGCCCGCAGCGGACCGTTCTATTTCGTCGCCGACTGGTACTGGCTCACGACCTCGGAACTGCCGGGGCAGCACGACGCCACCTGGGCGATACTGAACCACCCCGAGTGTCCGCCGGGCGGTGGCGAGGGCTGCATCGAGCGCGCGGCCGGAGACATCACCATCCACGACAGCTTCGCGAACATCGTCAAGGTCGACATCTCGGGACTCAACACCAGGTTCGGAGCCCGCTGGGAGACCGACTGGGGCTTCGTCGCAATGCGTGGGTTCTGGCGCTACGTCACCAGCAGCGAGGAGCACATCGCAGGCGAGGTACTGCCGTACCCGCTCCCGCGCAACGCCGTGCGCATCGTGACCTCGGTCGGACGCGGCGCCCTCACCGCGTTCTGGGCCGTGAACTACCGCGACGAGATCGAGAACCGGCGGGGCGACGGACGCTTCGAGTCCTGGACCGGCCACGACTTGACGCTGGACTGGAGAGAGCCGCTAGGGCTCGTGGACACGCGTGTAACCGCAGGCGTGTACAACGTCACCGACGCGAAGCTCTCCACGAACACCGCGAACCCCTCCGCGACCGACGGGCCGCGCGCGGCCGGCTGGGGACGCACCTTCTTCGTCACCCTCAACATGCGGTTCTGAGAGGAAGAAGGGCGGATCGTCTCCCTGAACGCCTCGACGGCGCGGTGAGGGCCGCGGGTTAGTCTCCCCCTCCGCCATTGACGGAGGGCACGACCTCCATCGGCGCGACTTCCTCTGGCTCGACCTCCGGCGGCCGAGCCTCGGCACCGACGGCTTCGCCCGCTTGCGACTGCGCCGCCTGCTGCTGGCGGTTGCGGTAGAGGGCCATGAAATCGATCGGCGCGAGCAGGAGCGGCGGGAAGCCGCCGTCGCGGGTGACATCGGCGACGATGCGCCTGGCGAAGGGGAAGAGCAGCCGCGGGCACTCGATCAGCAGCGCCGGCTGCATCGCATCCTGGGGGATGCCGATGAAGGTGAAGACCCCGGCATAGCTGAGCTCCACCAGGAAGACGGGCTTCTGCTCGTGCTGCGCGTGGGCCGTGATCTGGAGAACGACCTCGAACTCCGTCTCGCTCTGCCTGCGCGCCTCGACCTGCACGTTGATCGTGATCTGCGGCGAGCGCTCCGCCTCGGCGGACCTGTTTGCCCCGGACGGGTTCTCGAACGAGAGGTCCTTCACGTATTGGGTTTGTATCCCGAGCTGCGGCCGCACGTCCTGCGCTCCCTGGGTGCTGCCTTGCCCTGCGGCGCCGGCCGACGCGGGTGCGGGCGTTCCTGTGCCGGTCTCGTCAGCCGTCATCGCTCTCCTCCTTGGGGGCGCACATGGGGGGGCCCGGATTCGGGTGTCTCGTCGAGCACCGTGTATTCGCCGTCGATGACCCGCCCGCCCTCGGCGGTCGATGCCGGGTCGGCATCGGAGTCGCCGTAGCGGGCCTGAGGCGCGAAACGGGCCAGCAGGCGGCGCAGGAGACTACGGCGAAGCGGCGGCAGCAACAACAGGGTTCCCAGCGCGTCGGTGAAGAAGCCGGGCGTCAGCAGCAGCACCGCCGCCAGCGCCAGCGCTGCGCCCTCGACCATCTCGGCCACCGGAATCCGGTTCGCCGCGAGCTGCTGGCGCGCCCGTGCGAGGGTCTGCAGGCCCTGCCAGCGCAGGATCAGGCCGCCCAACACGGCCGTGCCGACGATCAACCCGATCGTCGGCCACGTTCCTATGACGCTCCCGACTTCGAGGAAGATGAAGACCTCGCCGACGGGAACCGCCAACAAGAGCAGCAGGAGGGGCATGTAGGCGGTGTGCTCCGTGCTTGCGCTCGCGCGGCGCTCTACCTATCTTGCGTTATGTCGGCTCCCCGCGCCGGACTACGGCGGGACCGTCGTTCGTGCCGGGGTCGCCGGCGAAGGCCGCCGACGTGTGGCCCGGGATCTGGTGGCCGAATTCGGCAGCATTGTGCGACGGAACGCCGCCTGCCCACAAGGTTCGGGACATGTCCGACGGATTTCAGTTCTACGACATCATATTCTTCGCGCTGATCGCGATCTTCATTATCTTGCGGCTGCGCGGCGTTCTCGGGCGGCGGACCGGCCAGCATCGCCAGCGTCATGCCGATCGATTCGCACGGACCGAGCAACCTCCAGAGGAGGGCCAGGGCCAAGGGCCGAGCCAAGGCCAGGGCGAAGTCGTCCAGCTGCCGGATCGTACCCGACCCGCGCGCGAGGCGCCCCAGGATGTGATGCCGGATGACGTGACTCCGGAGCCTGTCGCGTCGCGCCCCATGCGGGCCGCGAAGCACGAGGCGGCGCCGGAGCAGGACGACGCGGTGGGCGGGCTCAGGGCCGGCCTCGAACAGATCAAACGGGCGGACCACGAATTCTCGCCGCACCGCTTCGCCGCTGGCGCACAGGCGGCATTCGAGATGGTGGTCGAGTCGTTCGCCAAGGGAGACACGGCGACGCTCCGGCCCCTGCTTGGCGACGATGTCTATGACGAGTTCGCGGCGGCCATCCGCGAGCGCATGGCGGAGGGGCACATTCAGGAGACGACCATCGTGGCCCTCGACGCGGCCGAGATCATCAGCGCCGAGATGCGCTCCAGCACCGCGCGGGTGACGGTGAAGTTCGTGAGCCAGCAGATCAACGTGGTTCGCGACAAGGACGGCGAGGAGGTCGGCGGCGATTCCAGCCTGATCGAGCGGGTCACCGACATCTGGACCTTCGCCCGCAACACCCGCTCGTCCGATCCCAACTGGGCGCTGATCGAAACCAGCATCCCCAATTGACGGCCGTTCTCCGGCGCTGGTCGTGGCTGCCGGCGGCCGTCCTGATCCTCATGCAAGGCTGCGCTCCCGGACCCGAAAAGGTTGAACCGGATCGCCTCGTGCTGCGGGCCGTCTCGTTCCAGGACCTTCCGGGCTGGGGAGCCGATGACCACAGCGCCGCGCTTCGGGTGCTGCAGCGCTCCTGCGCCGCTCTCGGGGAACGCGCAGACGACGAGCCGTTGGATATCGCAGCGCTGGGAGGCCAGGTGGGCGATTGGCGTGCGATCTGCACGGCAGCAGCCGGGCTGGAGGGCGCGGACCAGGCCCGCGAATTCTTCGAAGCACACTTCGCACCCTTTGAGGCGCGGAACGGCTTAGAGGCGGAGGGTCTCTTCACCGGCTATTTCGAGCCCGAGCTGCAGGGCGCCACGCGGGCGGGCGGACGCTACGGCGTGCCGATCTACGGCCGTCCGCACGATCTGGTGACGGTCGATCTCGGGCTCTTCCGGCCCTCGCTTGCGGGCGAGCGGGTCGCCGGGCGGGTGGCAGACGGCGCGCTGGAGCCTTACGCGACACGGGCCGACATCGAGGACGGCGCGCTGGCGGCGCAGGGGCTGGAGCTCGTCTGGGTGGACGATCCCGTCGACGCCTTCTTCCTGCACATCCAGGGCTCCGGCCGGATCGTCTTCGAGGACGGCACGACCCGCCGCGTCGCCTACGCCGCCACCAACGGGCACAGCTACTTCGCCGTCGGCCGTCGGCTGGTCGATCTCGGCGCGCTCGACCGCGAGGACGTGACCATGCCGGCGATTCGGGACTGGTTGATGGCGAACCCGGAGCGGGCGTCCGAAGTCATGCACGAGAACGCGTCCTACGTCTTCTTCCGCTGGCTCGAGGAGGAGCAGGCGACGGACGGCCCGGTCGGCGCCCAGGGGGTGCCGCTCACCGCCGGGCGCTCGCTCGCGGTCGACCGCCGCTTCGTGCCGATGACCGTGCCGATCTGGCTGGAGAGCGCGGCACCGGACCCCGATCCCGCCAGGGAGGACCGCCCACTCAGGCGCCTCATGGTGGCGCAGGATACCGGCGGCGGGATCCGCGGCCCGGTGCGCGGCGACGTCTTTTGGGGCACGGGCGCCGAGGCCGGCGCGGTCGCCGGGCGCATGAAGCACGAGGGCCGCTACTGGCTGCTCCTGCCCCGCGGTCTCGACGTAACGGCACACCTCGATTAGTCTCTCGGTCCGTTTTCCCAAGTCAGAGAGCCGTCCATGCCCGCAACGCCTCGCCGGGTCGGCCTCTTCGTGACATGCCTCGTCGACCTGTTCCGGCCGACGGTCGGCTTCGCCGCGGCGAAGCTGCTGGAGCGCGCGGGCTGCGAGGTGGTCGTGCCGAAGGCGCAGGTCTGCTGCGGCCAGCCTGCCTACAACTCCGGCGACCGCGCCGATTCCAAGGCGATCGCGCGCAATGTGATCGACGCGTTCGAGCCCTTCGATGCAACGGTGGCGCCGTCGGGCTCCTGCGCTGGCATGATCAAGCGCCACTACCCGGCTCTCTTCGCCGGCGATCCGACGTGGGAGCCGCGCGCCCAGCGCCTCGCCGAGCGCACCTTCGAGCTGGTCTCGTTTCTGACCGATCGGTGCGGCGTGGACACGGTCGACGCACACCACAAGGGAACCGTCACTTACCACGATTCGTGCTCGAGTCTGCGCGAACTCGGGGTCCGGGCGCAGCCGCGGCTCCTGCTGAAGAGTGTCGATGGGCTGGAGCTTGCCGAGCTTTCGGCACCCGATGTCTGCTGCGGCTTCGGCGGCACCTTCTGCGTCAAGTACCCCGACATCTCGGGCCGCATGGTGGCGGACAAGGCGAAGGACATCGCCGCCACCGGCGCGGACACGGTGCTCGCCGGCGACATGGGCTGCCTGCTCAACATCGCGGGCCGGCTGAGCCGCGAGGGCTCGGGCGTAAAGGCGCGTCACGTCGCCGAGGTGCTGGCAGGCATGGACGACCGCCCGGCCATCGGCCAGCCAGCGCGGGGCCGTTGAGGGCCGCGCCGGGGCGCTGACGGATGGAGACGACCAGCCGCACCTTCATCGCCAACGCGCGCGTCGGGCTGCAGGACGCCGATCTGCAAACTTCGCTCGCGCGCTTCCAGGGCGGCTTTCAGGTCAAGCGGGTGGAGGCCGCGAAGCGCCTGCCGGAGTTCGAGGCGCTGCGCGACGAGGCGCGGACCATCAAGGACCACACGCTTGCCCATCTTGACCACTACCTAGAGCGCTACGAAGCGCAGGTGACGGCGGCGGGCGGGACCGTGCATTGGTGCCAGACGCCCGAGGATGCGCGCCAGGTCATCCTTTCGCTCTGCCAGAAGGCCGATGCCAAGACGGTGACCAAGAGCAAGTCGATGATCGCCGAGGAGATGGAGCTCAACCCGTTCCTCGAAAAGCACGGCATCGAGCCGGTGGAGACCGACCTCGGCGAGTACGTGGTGCAGCTCGCCGACGAGCGACCGAGCCACATCATCGCACCGGCGGTGCACAAGACCCGGGACCAGGTCGCCGACCTCTTTCACGAAAAGCACACGCCGCTCGGCCGCACCCGCCGGCTCGAGCGTGTCGAAGAGCTGGTGGAGGAGGCACGCGAGGTGTTGCGCCCGCGCTATCTCGCCGCCGATGTCGGGATCACCGGCGCGAACTTCCTGATCGCGGAGACCGGGTCTTCGGCCATCGTCACCAACGAGGGCAATGGCGACCTGACCCAGATCCTGCCGCGCATGCACATCGTGATCGCGACGCTGGAGAAGGTGGTGCCGACACTGGAGGACGCGACCACGATCATGCGCGTGCTCGCGCGCTCGGCGACGGGTCAGGAGTTCTCCACCTACACGACGCTCTCCACCGGCCCGCGCCGGCCTGACGATGTGGATGGCCCCGACGCCTATCACGTGGTGCTGCTCGACAACGGCCGCTCGAGGATGCTGGGCTCGGAGTTTCGGGAGGTGCTGCGTTGCATCAAGTGCGGCGCCTGCATGAATCACTGCCCGGTCTACGGCACCGTGGGCGGCCACGCCTACGGCTGGGTGTATCCCGGGCCGGTGGGCGCGGTGCTGACGCCAAACCTGATCGGCCTCGAAGAGGCGCGCCACCTGCCCAACGCTTCGAGCTTCTGCGGCCGTTGTGAGGAGGTCTGCCCCATGCGCATCCCGCTGCCGGGGTTGATGCGCAAGCTTCGGGAGCAGGAGTTCGAGCGGCGGCTGAACCCGGCGGCTGTCCGCACCGGGATCGGCGCCTGGGCCTGGCTCGCCCGGCGGCCGGCGCTCTACCGTCGTGTGACCGGCCTCGGCATGCGCGTGCTGGGCGCGCTCGGCCGGCGGCGCGGGCGCTTCACGCGGCTGCCGCTCGCAGGCGGTTGGACCGCCGCGCGCGACCTGCCGGCGCCCGAGGGGGCGACCTTCCACGCGCTCTGGCGCAAGGGGCGGCGGGCATGAACGCAGCAGGCGGACGCGACGCCATCCTCGGCTCGATCCGCCGCTCGCTCGGCCGCGGGCCGCTGGACGGGGCGGCGCGCGCCGCGGTGGACGAACGGATCGCGAAGCCCAAGCCCAACATCGTGCCGGCACGCACCGACATTTCCCACGACGAGAGAGTCGCGCTCTTTACCTCGATGGCGGAGGCGGTGTTTGCGACCGTAGACCGCGTCTCCGGTGCTGACGCGGTGCCGGGTGCGGTCGCCGCCTACCATGCGCAGCACAAACAGCCCCCCGCGCGGGTGTTTGCGCCCCACCCGGCACTCGACGCCTATCCCTGGGGCGAGCGGCCCATGCTCGCCATCCGTCGTGGCAGGGCGGAGGAGGCGGACCGCGTGGGCGTGACCGGTGCGGTCATGGGCTTCGCCGAGACCGGCACGTTGATGATGGCCTCCGGCCCGGACCATCCTTCCACGCTCAACTTCCTGCCCGAAACCCACGTCGTGGTGCTGCCGGCAGAGCGGATCGGCGGCGCCTACGAGGAGGGCTGGGCGCATCTGCGGTCGGAAGGCGGGCCGGACGGGGACGGCGGCTTCATGCCGCGCACGGTCAACCTCGTCACGGGCCCGTCCCGCACCGCCGACATCGAGCAGACCATCACACTCGGCGCCCACGGGCCGCGTCGCCTGCATATTGTGATCGTGGAAGGCGACGAGTCATGAGCGAAGGCGGCCGTCGCATACGGGACGAAGAGGCGGCGCTCTGGCAGCGCATCTCCCGCGACGTGACGCCGCTCCCCCGCGTCGTCGCAGCGCGGATAGAGGCTGAAGTGCCGGAGGAGGAGGCCCCACCGCCTCCGCCCCCGAAAAAGGCGAAGCCGCGCGTGAAGAGGGCGCCAGCGGCGATCCAGACGCCGCCCCGCCCGCCGACGCTGCCCGAGCTCGACCCGGTGGCGCCTGCGGGCCTCGACCGGCGCACCGCGCGGCGGCTCAAGCGCGGACAGCTCCCGGCCGAAGCCCGGCTCGACCTGCACGGCAGGACTCAAGACCAGGCGCACGACTCTCTACGGGATTTCATCCAGGAGAGCCGCATGGCGCGCCGTCGCTGCGTGCTGGTCATCACCGGCAAGGGCTCGGTCGCAAGCGGCAAGGGCGGCGTGCTGCGGCAGATGGTGCCGCGCTGGCTCAACGAGCCCGCGCTG
>JAPPKP010000368.1 GCA_028819955.1 Rhodospirillaceae bacterium
CGTGCCGTCCGCCAGCACCTGCCAGACCTCGTCGGAGATCGCCACCGCCGACATCGGGAAGTAGGCGCTGGTGAGCCCCTTGGCGAAGGTCATCATGTCGGGCTTGAGCCCGAAGTAGCTCGCGCCGAACCAGGTGCCGAGCCGCCCGAAGCCGCAGATCACCTCGTCCGCGATGAAGAGAATGTCGTGCTTCTTCAGGATCGCCTGCACCTTGTCGTAGTAGCCGCCGCCCGGAATGATCACGCCGCCGGTGCCCATCACGGGCTCGGCGATGAAGGCCGCGATGGTCTCGGGCCCTTCCCGCTCGATCATGGCTTCGAGCGACCCCGCCATGCGGTCGGCGAACGCCTCCTCGCTCTCGCCCTCCAGGCCTTCCCGCCAATAGTGCGGGCAATCGGTGTGGAGCACCCCCTCGAAGGGCAGGTCGAAGGCCTTGTGGTAGAGCGGAATGCCGGTGAGGCTGCCCGCCGCGCCGGTGACGCCGTGATAGGCGCCGAGCCGCGAGATGATCTTCTTCTTCTCGGGCCGGCCGCGCAGGTTGTTGTAGTAGCGGACCAGCTTGAACTGCGTGTCGTTCCCGTCCGAGCCCGAGAGCCCGAAAAACACCTTGCCGATGTGGTGGCAATCGGCGTGCTCGTGCAGCAGCGAAAGCAGCTTCTCGGCGAGCCTGATCTGCGGCTCGTTGGAGGCGGCGCCGAAGGTATGGAAGAAACCGATGCGCGCCATCTCCTCGGCCGCCACTTCGGCAAGCTTGGTCCGCCCGTAGCCGATGTTGACGCACCAGAGCGCCGCCGCGGCGTCGATGTAGCCCTTGCCCTGGCGGTCGTAGACCTTCACCCCGCCGCTCTTGCCGTAGATGACGGGGCCAGCGGTCTGATGCTCGGCGATGGAGGTGATCGGGTGGAGCAGGACCTGCTTGTCGAGCTCCTCCAGCGAGATGTTCTGGGCCTGATCGAGCGACATGCTGCGTCTCCAATGTTGAGGGCGGGCAAGCCGCCGCAATGGTCGGACCAGACGGCAGCCGGGGCCGGCAAGCCTATGTCAGCGGGCCTCTTGCGGCAATGGCGCCGCCCGCCTCAGGCGCCGAGATAGTACTGCTTGACCATCTCGTTCTCGGAGAGATCGGCGGCGGAAGCCGCCGCGAACGCAATTTCGCCGTGGACGATTATGTAGCCGCGATCCGCGATCTTGATGGCCTGGTTGAAGTTCTGCTCCGCCATCAGCACGGTCAGACTGCGCTGCTCCTTCAGCTCCCTGATCTTGGCGATCACGCGGCTGACCAGGATCGGCGCGAGACCGACGGAGGGCTCGTCGACCACCAGGATGCGGGGCTCCGACATCAGTGCGCGGGCGATGGCCAGCATCTGCTGCTCGCCGCCCGACATGGAGCCCGCGAGCTGGCGCCGGCGCTCGGCCAGCACCGGGAAGGCCTCGAACACGAACTCCAAGTTGGCGCCGATCCGCTTGCGCGCGGATTCGCGATACGCGCCCAGCGTCAGGTTCTCCGCCACCGTGAGCTGGGGAAACAGGCGCCGCCCTTCCGGCACGAGCGAGATGCCGAGCTCGACCACGTCCTGCGGCGTCTTGCCCACGAGCTCGATCCGCTCGCCGTCGTCGGTCTCGTAGGTGATGGACCCGGCGGAGGGCGCGACGATCCCCATGATGCAGTTGATGAGGGTAGACTTGCCGTTGCCGTTGGTGCCGAGCAGCACCACCGTCTCGCCGGAATCGACGGAGACCGAGACGCCGTGCAGGACGCGCACCGAGCCGTAGCCGGCCTCCACGTGGTCGAGGACGATCCTACTCACCGAGATAGGCCCTTTCGACTTCGGGGTCGTTGACGATCTCGTCGGGCGTGCCCTCCGCGATCTTCTGGCCCGCGTCCAGCACCACGATCCGCGTCGAGAACCGCATGACGGCCCGCATGATGTGCTCGATCATGATGATGGTGATCCCGGCTTCGTTCAGCCGGAACAGGATGTCGAGGATGTCGTCGACCTCGGTGGACGACAGGCCGGCCATCGCTTCGTCGGAGATCAGCAGCTCCGGCTGGGTCGCCATCGCGCGGGCGAGCTCGAGCTTGCGCATGTCGATCTGCGTGAGCGCGCCTGCGTTCGCGCCGGCGCGGTCCGCAAGCCCGATGGTCTCCAGGATCGCCATGCCGCGCTCGCGCACCTGGCCGGGCGGCGAATCGGACGCGTATTCGAGCGCGATGCCGAGGTTCTCCAGCACCGTCAGCGAGCGGAACGGCTTGGGAATCTGGAACGAGCGCGCGATCCCCAGCCGCGTCCGCTGATGGGGCTTCCTGCCGTCGAGCTTGACGCCCTTGAAGACGATCTCGCCGCCGTCGTTGGCGAGCGTCCCCGAGATGCAGTTGATCATGGTGGTCTTGCCGGAGCCGTTCGGGCCGATCAAGCCGAACCGCTCGCCGCTCCTGACCTCCATGCTGATCTGGTCCAGCGCCGTGAAGCCGCCAAAACGCTTGGTGACGGTGCGCACGTCGAGCAGCGGGTCAGCGGTCATCGCGACGGCCTCCCAACCACTTCTTGAGCAGCCCCACGATCCCTTCCGGCGCCACGATCACGAAGAACACCAGGACGACGCCGACGATCAGGAGGTTGAGCTCGGACGAAATCGTCACGGTCGCCACCTGCTGGACTGTGCCCAGCAGGAGCGCGCCGATCAGCGGGCCGAGCCACGTGGTGGCGCCGCCGATCATCGGCATGGCGATGGCGTTCACCGCATAGACGAGGTTGAACGCCGAGGAAGGCTCGATGAAGCCCACGTAGAGCGCGAACGGCGCGCCGGCGACGCCCATCAGGAACCCGGATACCGTCGTCGCGATCAGCTTGAGCCGCAGGGTCGGAACGCCGGCGCATTCGGCGGCAATCTCATCGTCGCGGATGGCGGTGAAGCCGCGCCCGGTCTTCGACAGCTCCAGCCAACGCGCCATCGCGACCGCGAAGATCGCAAGCAGCAGCATCACGAAGAACAGGAACTCGACGTAGTCGCCGAACGGCGCCATCTCGCGCGAGCGCAGGATGTAGGCGCCGGTGGCCCCGCCCACGTAGTCCCAGTTGATGATCATCGTTTCGAGGACGATGGCCATCGCGAGCGTGGCGATGGCGAAGAAGACACCGCGCAACCTGAGCGTCAGGTAGCCCATGGCAAGCCCGAGCAGGCCGCAGACCACGCCCGAGAAGGGGATCATCAGACCGAGCGGCGCCTCGATCAGGTTGTAGAGCACGACCGAGGCGTAGGCGCCCACCGCGAAGAAGCCGGCGGTGCCGAAATTCACGTAGCCCATGTAGCCGCCCATGATGTTCCAGGCGGTGGCCAGCACCACGTACTGCAGGACGACATAGCCCGCGAAGAAGATGAACTTGTTGATGGCGACCACGTCGAAGATCGTCAGCGCGATGCCCACCAGCACGACGACCGCGGCGCAGATCCAGAAGGCCGAGAGCTTCAGCGCAGGCATTCTCATCGGCCGAACAATCCCTGGGGCCTGAAAGCGAGGGCCAGCAGCAGAATGCCGAAGGCCACGGCGGGGGCCCACGACGGGCCGAAGAAGGTCGAGACCAGACTCTCGGCGACCCCGAGCACGAGGCCTGCGACCAGCGTTCCGGGGATCGATCCAAGACCCGCGAGGACCGCGATCGCGAACACCTGCCCGATGTAGAGCCGGCCCACGGAAGGCTCGACCGGGATGATGATGATCAGCAGCGCGCCTGCCAGCGCGGCGGTCCCGATGCTGATGCCGAAGCCGAGCTGCTTGATCTTGACCGGGTCGGCGCCCATGAGCTGCAGCGCGAGACGATCCTGCGCCACGGCCTTGATCGCGCGGCCGTTGAAGGTGCGCGACATGTAGAGATAGACGATCGTGAACATGGCGACGGAGACGCAGAACGGCACGAACATGCGGGTCGGCACCCCGATCCCGCCGGCCTTCCAGCTTTGCCCGATGTAGGAGGCCTGCACGGTGCGGAAGTCCACGCCGTAAACCATGATGAGCGCGACCTCGATGATAAACATGACGCCGAAGAAGAAGGCGAGGCCGCGCAGCGCTTCGTCGTCCTTGCGTTCGAAGCTCTCGTAGTAAAGCCGGTAAGCGCCGGCACCGATCAGGAAGAACACGGGAATGAATATGATTCCCGTAAGGATCGGATCCAGCCCCCACAGGCTGTTGCACATGTAGGCGATATACGAGCCCAGGATGATGAACGCCGGATGGGCGATATTGACGATGTTGAGCTGCCCGAAGGACACCGTGAGCCCGAGGCTCACCGCGGCATAAAAGCCGCCGAGCAGCACGCCGGCGATCAGCGCATTGACCAGGAGGTCGACGGTGAACAACGGAAGACCGTCCTACCGGAAACAGGAAATGTCATCCCGTCGCATGCGGGATGACATTTCCATCGACTGTCGCTGTCAGGCTCCTCTCGGGAGCGCGGCTTACTCGGCGTAGGGGTAATTGACGTCCCCTGACTTCCACTCCGCCGGATAGAGCACGACGCGCGTGCCCGCCTTGGTGAAGGTCGCGAGCTCGTTGTCCTCGATCCCCTGGTACTGGACCATCAGCGTGCGGGTCTTGGCCCACTCGCCGTTCGGCGCGAAGCTCACGTTGCCGACCACCGTGTCGAACGAGTTGTTGCGGATATACTCGCCGAGCACGGCGTGATCCCCGCTGTTGGTGTTGGTGATCGCCTGCTCCAGCACCTGCAGGTACGCATAGGCATAGGGCTGGAGGTAATAGCCCAGCGGGTCCACGCCCTGGCCCTCGGCCGCCGCCTGATACTTGGCGAGGAACGCCTCGACGCCCTCGAACTTCAGCGTCGGCTCCGGCACCCAGAAGTCGTAGTTTACGATGCCGTTCAGCTTGGGCCCGAGACTCGTCATGATCGAGGCGAACTGGAGCCCCACCATGCCGCCGCCGAACATCCTGGTCTTGAGCCCGACCTCGGTGGCCGCCTTCACCATCCCGACCGAATCGGGCGGGTACGAGCCGACATAGACGATGTCGGGATTACGCGCCTGAATCGCATTGACGATCGGGGTGTAATCGGCCGTCCTGGGCGGATAGGACTCGTCGTAGACGATCTCGAGCCCCAGGTTCTCCGCGTTGGTCCGCGCGCCATTCACCGCGTTCTTGGCGAATTCGGCATCGGCGCCGACGAGCGCGATCGTCTTCGGCGGCGGATCCTGCGCCATGGCGACCTCGAAGAAGCCCTTCGACCAGTCGGTCATCGGCTCCGGGCCCGCCGGCATGATTTGGAAGTAGTTCGGGTAGTTGAACTTCTCGTTGACCGCGAGGCCGAACAGCGATGGAAAAACCAGGCCCCGCTGCATGACGATCGGCATCGCCGGCGCGATCAGGTTCGTGCCGTAGCCGGACACCACGAAGTCGACCTCGTCGATGTCGAGCAGCTTGGTATAGATCGCCGGTACTGTCGCCGGGTTGGTCTGGTCGTCGTAGTAGACGAGTTCGACCTGCTTGCCCAAGAGACCGCCCCTGGCGTTGACGTCCTCGGCCCATACCTGCATGGCGATCAGGGCACCCTTGCCGGCGCCGGCAAGACCGCCGGTCAGCGCCATGCTGAAGCCGATCTTGACGGTGTCGTTCGCCTGTGCCGGCGCTGCGAGTGCAACCGCCCCGGCGATGATTGCCATCGCGAGTGACCGCTTAAGCCATCCCCGAAGGCTCGATTTATCCTTGGATTTCATGAACATGGTCTCCGTGCCTCCCACATCTCAGACCACCTGTTTCAAGAGGCTATCCCTCGGGTAGGAGGCGGTCAAGCAAACGCCGTGGCGGGGAGCATTGCTGGGAGGGAAAGCGAGGCGATCGAGTCGCCCGATTGCGGAATCTCCTGGCCCGTGTAACCGCCCTTGTCTGCGCCGGGAAATAGGCCTCTGGGAGCGCGACCTCGAACACAGCTTATCCGGCGGCCTCTCCGCTGCCGGGGGCGAGATTGCGCGACGCCCGGCTCAGGCACTCCGGGCCGTCGTCGGCGATGGCGTAGGTCTCGCCGAGCGTCATGGCGAGCCCGTCGTCGCTGTTTGCGAGAATGATGTGGACGAAGAGCACCATGCCGGGCTCCACGGTCTGCGGATTGCCGGTGTAGAACATGGGGCCGTCCATCCACGACGGGGCGAAGGTTGCGCCCAGGCTGTAGCCGCAGGCGTTGAGGCGGTGCTTGCGGTAGCCGGCCTTGTCGAGCACCCGCGCGTGAGCGTCGAAGACCTCGCCGAAGCGCCGACCCGGATGCAGGGTGTCCCGGCACGCGTCCAGAGCGTCGCCGCAGGCACGGTGCATGGCCTTGTGTGCGTCGGAGACCGGGCCGATCACGAGCGTGCGCATGAGCGCGGCGTGGTAGCGGCAATAGGCGCCGGCGAACTCGAGGGTGAGCTGGTCCTGCTCCGCGAGCCGGCGGCGCCCGGCCTTGTCTCGGCACAAGAGCGCGTCGGGACCCGAGCTGAGGATGAAGGGGTTTCCGGGATACTCGCCGCCGCCCTTGAAGACTGCGCCCTGCATCGCCGCCAGGATATCGCCCTCGAATGCGCCCGGCGCGGCCAGCCGCTCGGCCTCCGCCAGGGCATCGTCTGCGAGCACGGCCGCGCGGCGCACGTGGGCAAGCTCGTCGCCGCTCTTGACCAGGCGGAGCGCGGAGACGAGGTCGGACGCATCCTCCAGCGTGCAGAACTCTTCGAACGCCCGTTCGACCCTGAGCCAGTTCGCCGCCGTCAGGCCTTGCGTGTCACGCTCGACGCCGATCAGCGTCCCGGCCCCGCCATGCCCGGTGACCACATCGCGCAGCGCGCCGGCAGGGTCGGCGCCGGCTTCGTCGACCCAGATGCGGATGTCATCGATAATCGAGGTGTGCTGTGCCTGCCTCAGGTCCGGCGCGCGGGTGAGCAGCGTCATCCGCCCGTCGCTGCCGAGCCAGAGGCATTGGAAGAAGCAGAATCCGAAGGTGTCGTAGCCCGTCAGGTAGTACATGCTCTCCTGCTTGAAGAGCAGGATGCCGAAGAGCCCGCGCCCCGTCAGCGCGCGGACCACCGCGTCGCGACGCCGGTCGAACTCGTCCCTCGTGAAGTGGATCGCCATGCGCCGCCGCCCTCCGCCACGCTACCCCTTCCTGCGTCGGACGATAGGGCCGCACGGCGTGGGCGTAAACCAGACAGCCTGAGACTCCCCTTCGGCGGCGTTAACCGATAATGAAGGCGGCTGTGCCGGGGCGGCAGGCCGAGCCGGGGAAGACGCAATGCGTGATCGTTTAGACTTCGACCGGGTGGCCCGGGTTCCGGCGCCGGCAGACAACGTCGCGATCGCGACGCGGCGCCTGGAGGCCGGCTCCCTCGTTGCCGACGAGGCGGGAGAGTTCCGCCTGCCCCACACGGTCATGGAAGGGCATCGCTTCGTCCGCGTGCCGGTCCCGCAAGGCGCGCAACTCACCTCCTGGGGGCTCCCCTTCGGCATCGCGACCCGCGCGCTGAAGCCCGGCGAGTACGTCTGCAACGAGAGGATTTTGGGGGCACTGGGGGCTCGCGATATCGACTTCGCGCTGCCCGACGCCGCCAACTTCGCCGACACCATGGAGACTTATTCGCTGGATGAGGCCTGCTTCGTGCCGGGCGCTCAGGTCGCGCCTGCCGATGACGGTGCCACCTTCGACGGCTTCCGCCGCCCCGGCGGACGGGGCGTCGGTACGCGCAACTTCGTCGCGGTGGTGGCCACCACGTCGCGCGCCAACGGCTTCGTGCGCGCGGTCGCCGACCGCGCAGCGGCCAAGGCGCCCGCCGGGATCGACGGCGTGGTCGCAATCACCCATACCGAAGGCGGCGGCGGCGGGCGGCCCAACAACCTGGGTCACGTGCTGCGCGTGCTCGCGGGCTTCATGGTGCACCCCAACGTGGGAGCGGTGCTCGCGGCCGACGACGGCGCAGGCGCCTACACCAACGACGACCTGCGGCGCTTCATGGCGGGCCGCGCCGACCCGCTTGACCACGTGCCGCATGCGTTCTTCCGCATCGAGGGCGGGTTCGAGGACGAGGTCGCGCGCGCCGCAGCGCTGATCGAAGGTTGGCTGCCACAGGTCGCGGACGCGCGCCGCACCCCCGAGCCTGCGGGCAACCTTCGCCTCGCGCTCCAATGCGGGGGCTCGGACGCCTTCTCCGGCGTCTCCGGCAACGCGCTCGCCGGCTGGGTGGCGAAGGAAGTCATCCGGCATGGCGGCTCCGCGAACCTGGCCGAGACCGACGAGCTGATCGGCGCCGAGCCCTACGTGCTGGAGAACGTCCGCGACGCCGCCACGGCCCGCGCGTTCCTGCAGAAGATCGAGAGCTTCAAGCGCTACGCGGCGAACCACGGGGCCACGGCGGAAGGGAACCCCACGGGCGGCAACAATTTCCGCGGGCTCTACAACATCGCGCTGAAGTCGCTCGGCGCCGCCCGCAAGAAGGCTCCGGAGGTCCGGCTCGACCACGTCATCGACTACGGCGCGCCCATGCGCGAGCCGGGCTACTACTTCATGGACAGCCCCGGCAACGACCTGGAGAGCATCGCGGGCCAGG
>JAPPKP010000035.1 GCA_028819955.1 Rhodospirillaceae bacterium
ATGTCTTCGAAGGTGCAGGCATTCCGGTGCCGGAGACCTGGGACGACGTGATCGAAGCCTGCAAGGAGATCCACGACCCGGCCAACGAGCGCTACGCCTACTGTGCGGCGATGGCGCGCAACTTCTGGGCCGGTTACCAGTACTACGGCTCCCTGCGCAGCATGGGCGGCGACGTCTTCGTCGACGAGGTCGCCGAGGACTGGACGGTGGCGATCAACACCGAGGAGGGCTACCAGGCGCTCAAGGTGCTGGTCGATCTCCAGAAGTACGCCCACCCGGTCTCCGCCAACGCCGGCGAGGACGAGGTCAACCTGGTGTTCGCCCAGGGCACGGCGCTCTACAGTCCGCTTACCTGGGGCACGGCGGTGCTCAACGATCCGACCTACACCGACCTGCACGAGCACTGGCACATGGACCTCTCGCCACGGGGCACCGGGGAAAAGGGCGGGCATCGCGCGCTTACCGGCGGCTTCGGCCAGTTCATGCCGACCTGGGGCGGCAATCGGGAGACCGCGTTCGCCTGGATCAAGTTCCTCAACTCGGGCGACAACGAGGCTCTCGGCGGCAGTCCCCTCATCGCGGATGCGATCGTGGGCGCCGGGGGCCAGCTCTCGCGGCGTTCGACGCTCAGCCGCTGGTCGGACCGCAAGCCCTTCTTCGTCGGCCTGATGAAGGCGTATCCGGTCTGCGTTGTGAACGCGCCGGTGATTCCGGAGGCCTACGCCATCATGGGCGCCATGGGCGAGGAGGTCGCCGACGCGATCAACGAGGAGCAGAGCATCGAGGATGCGCTCGCTGCCATGGAGAAGCGAACCCAGCGCATCATGGAGGACAGCGGCTACGTCTAGCCGCAGCGTGTAAGCCCGGGGGCTCCGGGTTGGGGGGGTGGTGACGGCTTTTACGGGCGCGCCCGGGCGGGGGGGGGCGGCGGGCCCGCCTCGACCGCGGCGGCCCGGCGCGGTGGCGCGCCAGCAGCGGCGCACGGCTTACGTGCTGCTCGCGCCCTGTGTCATCGTCCTGCTGGCTCTCGCAATCTTTCCGCTGATTTTTTCGGGCACGCTCTCCTTCAAGGTCGACCCGCTCTACAACCCCGACGTGGCGCGCTTCGTCGGCTGGCGCAACTACAACGACCTGTTCGAGGACCGCCGCTTCTGGAACAGCATCGAGCTCACGGTCATATGGGCCGTCGTCGTCGTCTCGATCCAGATGGTGCTCGGCTTCTTCCTCGCCGTGCTGCTCGACCGTAAGATGCGGGGCGCAGGACTCCTGCGCACGCTCATCATCATCCCGGTGTTCATCTCGCCCATCGCCATGGGGCTTACTTGGCGCTTCATCTTCGAGCCGGTCTCTGGCCTCGCCAACTGGATACTCAACACCGGCTTCGGCCTCGAGAAGTGGACCTGGCTCTCGCACAAGGATACGGCGCTGATGACGCTGATGTTCGTCGACTGCTGGCAGTGGACGCCCTTCATCGCGCTGATTCTGCTTGCCGGCATGCAGAGCATCTCGCCGGAGATTACGGAGGCCGCGCGGCTCGACCGGGTGCGTGGCGTCACCTTCTACACGCGCATCGTGATTCCGTTGATCCGCCCGGTGATCATGGTGGTGATCCTGATCCGGCTCGTCGATTCGATCCGCATCTTCGATCTCAACTTCATCATGACCAAGGGCGGGCCGGGGTCTTCGACTCTGCTCGCGAGCGTCTATGACTACACCATCTTCGAGCAGGGCCATCTCGGTCTGATGGCAGCCTACGGGTTTCTGATTCTAATTCTGATCAATCTAGTGGTCGTCGCGTTCCTCAACACCTTATACCGAACGGAGAAGGCGGCGCGCGCCGCCGATGCGCCATGACGTCGGTCTACACGCGCGCGATCAATATCCTCGCGGTGCTCGTCGTCGTCGTCTGGCTGATCCCGGTGCTGTGGGTGGCGCTCACCTCGGTGAAGCCCACCAACGTCATCAATGCCCCGGAGCCCACCTTCTACTCGTTCGAGCCGACGGGCGAGCACTACGTTGAAATCTTCGATCGCTTCCTCTTCGACAGGGCGATCGTGAACAGCCTGATCACGGTCGGCGTCTCGACGCTGATCGTGATGATTCTCGCGCTGCCCGCGGCTTACGCGGTTGCGCGCATGGGGCTCATGGGGGGCGATACCTGGGCCCTTGTCATACTCTCATTGCGGTTTATGCCAGGGGTGGTTGTCGTGCTGCCGTACTTCAAGATGGCCAACTGGTTCGGTTTGATCGATACGCAAATCGTGCTCATTGTCGTCTACACCGCCTTCGGCTTGCCGTTCGCGGTCTGGATTCTGCGCGGATTCCTGCTCGACTTGCCGAAGGAGGTGGAAGAGGCCGCCCGGCTTGACGGGCTGAGCTGGCTGCAGATCATCTTCCGCCTCATCCTGCCCATGGCCGCACCGGGAATCGCGGTCACGGCCATCTTCACCTTCGTCTTCAGTTGGAACGAATACCTCTATGCGCTGTTCCTCACCTACGACAAGGCGACGACGATGCCGGTCGCGCTGCAAAAGACCATCGACCTCTACAATGTGCTGTGGGGTTCGCTTAGCGCCGGCGCGGTGATACAGCTATTGCCCATGATCGCCGTCGTATTCCTCCTCCAGCGACACATCGCGCGCGGCCTCGCGCTCGGCGCGGTGAAATAGGGCCGCCATGAACGTCACGCTCAGGGGATTGGTGAAACGCTTTCGCGACGGCACCGAGGCCGTCAAGGGTATCGACCTCGACATTGCCAAGGGCGAGTTCCTGACTCTGCTCGGGCCGTCCGGATGCGGCAAGACCACGACGCTCCGCCTGATCGCAGGCCTGGAGGAGCCGACCGAGGGCACCATCGCAATCGGCGAGCGCGACGTCACGAATGTCAATCCGGGCGATCGCGACGTGGCGATGGTCTTCCAGACCTACGCGCTCTATCCGCACATGACCGCGTTGCAGAACATGACGCTCGGCCTCACGGTCGCTGGCATGTCCAAGGCCGATGCGGTGGAGAAGGCGCGCGATACGGCAAGGCTGCTCAACATCGAGCCGCTGCTCGAGCGCAAGCCGGCCAAGCTCTCCGGCGGCGAGCGCCAGCGCGTCGCCCTCGGCCGCGCCATGGTCCGTAGCCCCGCCTGCTATCTGATGGACGAGCCGCTCTCCAACCTCGACCTCAAGCTGCGCGAGCACATGCGGACCGAGCTCAAGCGCCTCCATCAAGCCTACAAGGTGACGACGATTTATGTGACCCACGACCAGGCCGAGGCGCTGATCCTCTCAGACCGCGTGGCCGTGCTCGACAAGGGCGAGGTCCAGCAGGTGGCGGATCCGGTCACGATCTACGAGCGCCCCGCCAACATGTTCGTCGCCGACTTCATCGGCAGCCCCGGGATTAACTTCCTGAGTGGCGAGCTTGCCGAGGGCAGGGTCACGGTCGCCGGCCGCGCGCTCGAAGGCGCAAGCGCCGAGGGTGGCGGTTCCATAGTGCTTGGCGTCCGGCCCGAAGACGTAATCCTTCATCCGCCGGGAGAAGGCATCATCGACGGGACCATCGAGTTCACCGAGTCTTACGGCGGCGTCATCATCGCCTTCGTCTCGCTCGACGGTGCAGATGGCCTATTGGTCAATCGCGAGTACGTGGCTGCAAGCATGGACGTGCACGAGCCGGTCTCGATCGGCGCCCGCGTGGGCCTCGTTCTCCGCTCGAACCGCATCACACTCTTCGATGCCGAGTCCGGGCTCGCTCTGACCGCAGCGGGATAAGCGCTCGCCCGGTGACGGGCGCGGATATTTCGACTCCCATGACGACGCAATGACGCGGCGCGAGCGACGACGGGCCAAGGGGCAGGCCGCGAGCGCTGGCCCGGTCGACGACATGCTCCGCGCCGCGCTCGCCCATCATCGCGCGGGGCGCGCGGAGGCAGCGGCGGCCCTCTACCAGCGGGTGCTGCAGCAGAAGCCCGGCCATGCGGACGCGCTGCACCTCTTCGGTGTGCTCCATGCCCAGGGGGGTGCGCTCGAGGAAGCGCTGCCGCTGCTCACGAAGGCCACGCGCCGGGCGCCGCGCAATGCCGGCTTCCTCAACGATCTCGCCAACGTCTTCAACGGATTGGGCCGTTTCGACGAGGCCGAGGCGCACTACCGTCGTGCCGTCGCTTTCGACAAGAGCAACGCCGACATCCGCTACAATTTCGGCCACGCGCTGCGCGCCGCCGGCCGGCCGGCCGACGCAGTGGAGTGGTTCGAGAAGGCGCTGGCGATCCGCCCCGACCACGGGCAGGCGCAGTCAGAGCTCGGCCTCGCGCTACTGGAGACCGGCCGGGCGGAGGACGCGGTGGCGGCGCTGCGGCAGGCGGTCGCACTCAACGAGGGCGCTGCGAGCGCGCATTCCGACCTCGGCAACGCATTGCAGGCGGTCGGCGCGCTGGAGGAGGCAGAGTCTAGCCTTCGCCGTGCCATCGACCTCGACCCCAGGCTTGCGGCAGCACATGCCAACCTTGGCAATGTGCTACAGGACCTCCACCGCGTGGCGGAGGCGGAGGACTCCTATCGTCACGCCATCGCCCTCGATCCCGCGCACGCGGCGGCGCATGCCAATCTCGGCAACGCCCTCAAGCGCCTCGGCCGCGAAGACGAGGCGGTCGAGAGCCTGGAGCATGCGCTTGAGCTGAAGCCTGAGAACGCCACCTACCGCGCCAATCTCGGCATGGTCCACGTGGCCCGGGGCGACGCTGACGCGGCACTCGATTGCTTCGGCCGCGCGGCCGAGCGCCGTCACGGCCCGGCGCTCCCGCCCGACATGATAACGCGCCGGGAAGAGGAGCGGCCGCCGGCGCCGGTCGCGCCGTTCAAGCTCCAGCACGATGCCGAGCAGATCCACCGGCTCTGTCGCGACGGCCGCATCGATCCGTCGTTCGACAAGTTGGCCGACACCTACGAGCAGGTGCTCGCCGCTTTGCCTCCCGATGCGCCACCGGACGAACCGATCGCGCTCTCTGAGCGGGAGTGGCGCCGAATCGCACCGATCTACAACCGGCCGCTGTACCTGCCCGAGGCCCCGGTCGCAGCGCAAGCCGCCGTCAACCCAGACCTGGATTCGGACGAAATCGAGCGTACTTATCGGAAGAGCGTCCCTAACCTCGTGGTCGTCGACGACTTCCTGACAGCCGATGCCCTGGAGCGGTTGTGGCGCTTCTGCCTCGATGCGACGGTCTGGTATCAGGTGAAACGCGGCTACCTCGGCGCCTATCTGGTGGATGGCTTCGGCACGGCGCTCGCGCTCCAGATCGCGGACGAGCTTCGCGCGCGTCTCCCCGGCATCTTCGGCCGACATCGGCTGGAGCAGCTCTGGGCCTACAAGTACGACTCCAGGCTGCGGGGGATCGCGACCCACGCCGACTTCGCCGCCGTCAACGTCAACTTCTGGGTAACCCCCGACGAGGCGAACCGCGATCCGGCCTCCGGCGGGCTCGTCGTCCACAAGGCGCACGCGCCCTCGGACTGGGCCTTCCGCACCTACAATGCCGACGGCGCCCGCATGGCGCAGTTCTTGGAGGAAGCGGGCGACGAGCCGGTGACAGTACCCTACCGGCGAAACCGCGTGGTGATCTTCGATTCCGACCTCTTCCACCGCACCGACGATCTCGACTTCCGCCCCGGCTACGAGAACCGCCGCATCAACGTGACGATGCTCTTCGGCAACCGCGGCGAGCGGTAGACTCTGGCCGTTCGCGAACCAATATGGGTTTCGGAGAGGACGCATGAGCGACAGCCACCAGGCGATCGAGGCCTGGCTCAGAGAGCGGAACATCGTTGAGGTCGAGTGCATCGTGCCCGACCTCGCAGGCGTTCCGCGCGGCAAGATTCTGCCCACGGACAAGTTCATCGAGGGGCTCGCCGGCGGCCAGCACCGCCTGCCCAAAAACGTCCTCGTTCACACGCTCACCGGCGACTTCCCGCCGCCCGGCGCCGTCTCGATCGACGTGAGCGACGGCGATTTCGTGCTGGAGCCCGACCCCGCGACGCTCACCCTGGTTCCCTGGTACGACGAGCCCACCGCACAGGTGATCGCCGATTGCGTGCTGCGCAACGGCGGCCATTCGCCCTTCTACTCCCGCCGCGTGCTCGCGAGCCTGTTGGAGCGTTTCGCCGATCGGGGCTGGCATCCGGTCATCGCGCCGGAGATCGAGTTCTACCTGGTGGAGAAGAACACCGACCCGGACCAGCCGCTCAAGCCGCCCATCGGTGCCTCCGGCCGGCGCGAGGCGGGCCGACAGGAGTTCGGCATAGACGCGGTTAACGAGTTCGACCCCTTCTTCGTGGACCTCTACGACTACTGCGAGGAGCAGAAGCTCGACATCGATACGCTCAATCACGAGAGCGGGGCCGGGCAGGTTGAGATCAACTTCCGCCATGGCGAGGCGCTGCGGCTCGCCGACCAGGTGTTCGTCTTCAAGCGCACGGTGCGCCAGACCGCCCAGCGCCACGGCTTCTACGCGACCTTCATGGCGAAGCCGATGCAAAGCGAGCCGGGCAGCGCCATGCACGTGCACCAGTCGGTCTACGAAGGCGCGGAGCGCCGGCCACTCTTCTCCGACGAGGACGGGACCGAGTCGGCAGCGTTTCGCCATTATCTCGGTGGCCTGCAGCGCTTTCTTCCGGTCTTCACGCCGCTCATGGCGCCCAACGTCAACTCCTACCGCCGGCTCCGCTTCGGCGCGAGCAAGCCGTTCAACGTCGGCTGGGGCTACGACAACCGCATCGCCGGACTGCGCGTGCCGGACGCGCCGCCCGCGAACCGCCGGGTCGAGAACCGCCTGCCGGGTTCCGACACCAACCCCTACCTTGCCATCGCGGCCACACTGGCCGCCGGCTATCTCGGCATGACGCAGGCGCTCGAGCCCTCGCTGCCGGTGGAAGGGGAAGCGACCGGCGCGTTCGAGACACTGCCGCTCGATCTCAGGACCGCGCTGGAGCAGTTCGAGTCCTCGGACGAGGCGAGCGCCATGTTCGGGGAGCACTTCGTCAAAGGCCTCACCGAGGTGGTGCGCGCCGAATACGACGCCTACTTGCGCGTCGTGAGCTCGTGGGAGCGCAAGTTCCTTCTGCTGGCTGTTTGATGAGCTCGCCGGGCCACGGCCGGCGCTACGCCCAGCACGATGGCGCTGCGCCCACCTGGTACGAGGCGAGCGCAAGGACGCACCCCACGTGGCCTGCGCTCGATGGCGATGCGCGCGCCGACGTCTGCGTCATCGGCGGCGGCTATACCGGGCTCTCCTGTGCGCTCCACCTTGCCGAACGCGGGTACCGGACGGTGCTGCTCGAAGCGCGGCGCATCGGCAACGGCGCATCGGGCCGCAACGGCGGGCAGCTCGGCAGCGGGCACCGGCGCGATCAGTTCACCCTGGAGCGCGAGCTTGGCGACGAGCGGGCGCGGCTTCTCTGGTCGCTTGCCGAGGAGGCGAAGGCACTCGCGCGCGAGCGCGTCGCCCGCCACGGGATCGACTGCGACCTCAAGTCCGGCATCGCCATCGCCGCGCACCGGCCGCGCCATGCCCGTGCCCTGGTCCACGAGGCGGAGCATCTCCGCTCCCGCTACGGCTACGACCGGATCGACGTGCTCGACCGCTCGGCGCTGCGCGCCGAGGTCGCGTCGGACGGTTTTCACGGCGGTCTTATGGATCGCGGCGCGGGACACCTGCACCCGCTCGACTACGCGCGCGGCCTCGCTCGGGCGGCGTCGGAAGCGGGGGTCGATATTCGCGAGGGGTCGCCCGTCACTGGGCTTACGCCGGGTGCTCCCTGCACGGTCTCGGCCTGCCCGCACGCGGTCAAGGCGGATGCGGTCGTGCTCGCTTGCAACGGCTATCTCGACGCCTTCGACCCCGGCTGCGGCAAGCGCGTCATGCCGATCAACAACTTCATCCTGGCGACGGAGCCACTCGGCGCGGAGCGCGCCCGGGCGCTAATCCCGAACGATGTCGCGGTGGTCGATACCCGCTTCGTGGTGAACTACTTCCGGCTCTCGGCCGACGGGCGGCTGCTCTTCGGCGGGGGCGAGACCACGAGCAGTCGCCTTCCTGCCGACCCCGGCCCGCTCGTGCGGCGCTGTATGCTGCGCATCTTCCCACAGCTTGCCGATGTGCGCATCGATCATGCCTGGGGCGGCACGCTCGCCATCACCCGCACCCGGATGCCGAGCATCGGCCGGCTCGAAGGCGGGCTCTACTATGGCCAGGGCTATTCAGGTCACGGTGTGGCGCTCGCGACGCTCGGCGGCGCGCTCATTGCCGAGGCGATCTCAGGCACGCTGGAGCGCTTCGATGTCTTCGCGCGGCTGCCGCAGGCGCCCTTCCCCGGCGGCCGGTTCCTGCGCTGGCCCACCCTCGCCCTCGCGCTCACCTACGGTGCGCTCCGCGACCGGCTGTGAGGCGGGGCGCTACGCCCCGGCCGCCTGCGCCTCCCGTTCGCGGACGACCATGGCGCGCTTGTTGATGAGGCTCGCGGCGATGACGCCGGTGGCGACGATC